>CAITHQ010000260.1 GCA_903892305.1 uncultured Alphaproteobacteria bacterium | reverse complement strand
TGGGGTTCTTTCACGAACTCATAAATATGCTGGTAGTCCCAGATTGGCTGCTTGCCGCCGAACTCGGTCATACCTGCCGAATAGGCAAAGCCCCCGTGGCTGCCGGGCTTGCGTCCAACAACGCCCCACAGGTTCGGGCCTGTGCCATTGGCACCACCATTTTCGACATTGTGACAGGACTTGCACTTCTGGAAGACGGCCTCACCAGCCTTAACGTCAGCGGTGGGCAAAACCGTTCCCCAATCTGGGGGAACATCGGCCACAACCGCTCCGCCAGCACTGCTGGCATCGGCGACTTCGATGGCATAGCCCGGCTTTTCCGGTGCTGTCTTGTCGAACACGGCCGAGGACAATTCCTTCAGACCCGCGATGGAAAGGGCCGTCACAAGGACGGCACCGGCGATTTTATTGAACGTCAGGTCGCTCATAATCCTGAATTCGGCCCTCTAATTGACCGGTGAATCGTCCGGTCTAAGCGCGGGAATCCCCGCCCCGTATTGCGCCAGCGTCTCTTACACGCTACCGGCCCGGGTGCACCTGGCCAGTTGGTCCAAGTCTTCGGCACATGAAACCCATTGTCATCATCCCGGCCCGCATGGCGGCCACCCGACTGCCCGGCAAACCCCTCGCCGACATTGAGGGCCTGCCCATGATTGTCCGGGTCCTACGCCAGGCGCAAGCCGCTGGGGTCGGCCCTGTGGCGGTGGCCGCCGGGGATGCTGAAATCGTCGAGGCTGTCACCGCGGCGGGCGGTCGCGCCGTGCTGACCGACCCGGATCTGCCCTCAGGCTCTGATCGCCTGGTGGCCGCCCTGGCCGAGCTGGACCCGCAGGGGCACCACGATGTGATCATCAACCTCCAGGGCGACATGCCTTTCGTCCAGCCTGTGGCCTTGACCGACTGCCTCGCCATTCTTGAACGCGAACCCGCCTGCGACATCGCCACCATTGTCGAGGCTGAAACCTCGCCCGCCGTCCGCACAAATCCCGACATGGTCAAGGCGGTGCTCAGCCTTCAGCCGGACCGCCGGTCAGGCCGGGCCCTCTATTTCACGCGCTCCACACTCTATGGGGATGCGCCCGTCTGGCACCACCACGGTATCTACGCCTATCGCCGGGAGGCCCTGCTGCGCTTCACGGCCGCCCCGCCTTCGCCTCTCGAGCGCCTGGAAAAGCTGGAACAGCTGCGGGCTATGGAACTGGGTATGACCATTTGGGCCGCCGTGGTCGACGCCACACCCATATCCGTAGACAATCCCGATGACCTGGAGCGGGCCCGTGCCTTTGCCCGGTCCCTCAAGGAGCAGGCATGAGCACCGGCCGCATAGCCTTCCAGGGCGAACTGGGCGCCAATAGCCATGAGGCTTGCGTCGCCGCATTCCCTGATATGACCCCGGTTCCGCACGCCACCTTTGAAGAGGCGTTTGAGGCGATCAAATCCGGCGACTGCCAGTTGGGTATGATCCCGGTAGAAAACTCCATCGCAGGCCGAGTGGCAGATGTGCACCACCTGCTGCCAGACTCCGGTTTGAAGATCATCGGCGAGCGGTTCAAACCCATCCACTTCCAGCTCATGGCCAATCCGGGGGTCAAGCTGGAAGACATTA
>CAITHQ010000259.1 GCA_903892305.1 uncultured Alphaproteobacteria bacterium | reverse complement strand
TTGGACGCCAACAATCAACCGGCGCTCAATTCGGCGGTGGTTCGACCGGAGAAGAATACGGCCCTTGAAATCGGTGTGAAGTCCCGTCTGCTCGATGACCGTTTGGTCCTCAACCTTGATGCCTTCCTGACGACCATCCGCGATTTCCAGACCAATGTGGTCGATAGTGGCCCTGGTGCCCTGCGCGGTTACCTAGCCAATATCGATCAGGTTCGGGTCAGGGGCGTTGAGCTGGACAGTCGGGCTCAGGTGACCTCGAACCTGTCTCTTGCGGCCTCGGCCAGCTGGACAGATGGCCGCTATCTTTCCTATCGAAATGGGCCCTGTCCCTTAGAACGGATCGGTGGGGCTACGACCGTCTGTGACTTAAGCGGCAAGTCCCTTTCGGCCCTGCCGAAAACCTCCTGGTCCTTCGGTACCGACTATATTCGGTCAATGGGGTCAGACCTTTCCCTGTTTGCCCATGCCGACGCTCTAGGTCGAACCAAGGTTTTCGGCGATCCCACGGATTCTCCTTATACCCAGCTACCAGCTTACACCGTGGTGAATGCGCGGGTCGGTCTGAGGATCAGATCCAATGTGGAGGTTTCGATCTGGGCTCGAAATCTGTTTGAGGCGGAATACCTGCAGAATGTCACGGTCCAGGCTGGTAATTCTGGTCTGATCATCGGCACGCCCAGTGATCCGAGAACCCTAGGCATCACCCTTCGCGCACAGTACTGAATTAGGCCTCATCGGAGGTCTTCATCATGTCGCAGCCGTCGTCCCTCTCCGCCGGCCTGGTCCTGCGTCGGGTCGGACAGAGTGCGGTTGGGGCTGAGCGCATTGCCCTGCTAGAGGCCCTGGGCGTTCATGGCTCCATTGCCGGGGCCGCCGCCGCTGTCGGCTTAAGCTATAAGGGGGCCTGGGATGCGGTGCAGGCTCTGAACAATCTCTTTGATCGCCCTTTGGTCGCTAGCCAGGCTGGCGGTCGTCGGGGTGGGTCTGCTGTCCTGACAGAAAATGGGCAGGCGGTAATCTCGGCGTTTCGTGCCATTGAAGTCGAGCTGGCTCAGGCCCTTTCTGCGGTCGAAATGCGTCTAACGGCGTCTACAGACACCCCACCCCATGACTGGCTTTGGAGTCTCGCCATGAAGAGTTCTGCGCGCAATGTCCTTCGTGGCGTTGTCGAGACGGTGACCGATGGGGCGGTCAATGCCGAGGTCACACTTTCCATTGGCGAAGGCGCTCAGATCGTTGCGGTGGTGACACGCCAAAGTATTGCTGACCTAGGGCTGGCACCCGGCGTTCCAGCTATGGCCCTGATAAACGCCAGCTTCGTCATTCTCGCGGCCGATGAAGGCGGCCTGAAGACGTCAGCCCGTAACAGTCTGGCGGGTGTGATCACGGCCATCGATCGCGGCGCGGTCAATGATGAAGTCACCTTGGAGATCGCTCAAGGCAAGACCTTGAGCGCCACCGTCACCCATCAAAGCGTCGAGGCCTTGGAGCTGGCCGTCGGATCAAGGGTTCGGGCGCTGATTAAGGCCTCTCATGTGATCTTGGCTGTGCCCTAAGCCTTGCCTTAGGGCGCAAACCCCGCCTTGATCGTCGTCTGCAGTTACAGGACGACATAATGCGGTTTTTGGCTTTGGCGGGGGTCTTGATGGGCTTGAGCGTGGGCGCGGCGCAGGCAGAGAAGCTGACGCCTGAGCGGGTCTATTCCGGGCCAGACCTCTCGGGGCCCCGAGCTCGGGGTGTCAGTCTTTCGCCAGACGGGGCCATGGTCACCTATCTCAAGGCCAAGACCGACGATCCCCGCATGACCGACTTGTGGGCCGCCGACATGAAGGGGGGCGCGCCGCGTATGCTCATCGACGCCCGCGCCTTGATCCCAAAAGATCGAGAATTGTCTGAAGCCGAAAAGAGCCGCCGCGAGCGGCAGGGCATCCAGACTCGCGGTGTGGTCGCCTATGACTGGGACGATGAGGGCCGGTTCATCCTGGTGCCGGTGGAGGGCGATCTTTGGCTCTGGTCAAAGGACGGTGGCACGGTAGCCCGGCTAACCAACAGTGCTGCTGATGAGATCGACGCCAAGGTCTCGCCCAAGGGCCGTTTCGTCTCTTTTGTGCGCAATGACAATCTCTACGTCATCCCTGCCTTGGGCGGTGCCGAACGCGCACTGACCACCGACGGAGATGAA
>CAITHQ010000258.1 GCA_903892305.1 uncultured Alphaproteobacteria bacterium | reverse complement strand
TATCCAGCCCGACCTATCCACCTGGGGCAAATGCATTGCCAACGGTCACCCGCTCTCCATGCTTCTGGGCTCGGAAAAGGTGCGCAAGGCGGCAGCCTCGATCTATGTCACCGGCTCCTTCTGGTATCAGGCCGCCCCCATGGCAGCGGGCCTTGAGACCCTCAAACTGGTGCAGAATTCCAATTATCTGGAGCGTATCCAGGGCCTGGGCGAGCGCCTAGCTGACGGCCTGAAAGTGCGCGCCGCCGCGGCGGGCTTCGGTTTCAAGGTTTCCGGGCCGGTCCAGATGCCGCTCTTCCTGTTTGAGGACGATGTGGACCTACGCAAGGGCTTCTGCTGGTCCAGCGCCATGTTGGCCCGTGGCGTCTATGTGCACCCCTGGCACAACATGTTCATGTGCGCCGCCATGACCGAGACCGACATCGACCAGGCCCTGAACGCCGCCGAAGAGTCCTTTGCCGACCTGAAGCGTCAGGCCCCGACCCTTGCCCCCATCGAAAAAATGGCCTTCCTGGCCGCCACCGGCCTTCGCTGATCCATCCTGAGAGACAAGACCATGAGCCGATCCGACTATAGTGACCATGACGGCGTGGCCCTGGCGGCCCTGGTTGCCAAGGGCGAAACCACGCCCCTCGAACTGGTGGACTGCGCCATCGAACGCATCGAGCGGCACAATCCAGTCCTGAACGCGGTGGTGCATACGGCCTTTGACGAGGCCCGGGATCGCGCCAAAGGGCCCCTGCCCGATGGCCCCTTCAAAGGTGTGCCCTTCCTGATCAAGGACCTCGGCATGCCGGTCGCCGGCTGGCCGCGTAGCTCGGGCAGCCGCTTTGCCCGCAACATTGTCGACACCGAGGACGGCGGCCTGACCGCAGCCTATCGCCGGTCCGGTGTCATCCCGCTTGGCAAGACCAATACCCCGGAATACGGCATTACCGGCACGACAGAGAGCGCTCATCTGGGGCCCTGCCGCAATCCCTGGGACCCTGACCATATTTCCGGCGGCTCGTCTGGTGGGTCGGCTTCGGCGGTGGCAGCGGGGATCGTCCCCATGGCCCATGCGTCGGACGGTCTGGGCTCCATCCGCATTCCCGCCGCTTGCTGTGGTCTGGTGGGGCTGAAGGTCAACAAGGACCGCAATCTTAACCTGCCCGACGACTTCGACTATGCCATGGGCTTTGTCGTCGACCATGTGGTCAGCCGCACGGTCCGCGACAGCGCCGCCATGCTGGATGCCACAGGGGTGGAAGACCACACCTCGCCCTATCCCTTCCCGCCCAAGGCCGCGCCCTACATGGAGGAAATCGAACGCTCCCCCGGTCGCCTCCGGATCGCTTGGTCGTCGGAGACCGCCTCGGGCCGGCCCATCGATCCGGAAATCCAGGCCGCCCTCGAACGCACGGCCGATGTCCTAAAACAGCTGGGCCATGAGGTGGTCGAGAAAGGTCTGGGCATCAACTATCGCGCCCTCTACGCGGCACGGGGCCCGGTTTCAGGGGCCAACTTTGCTGCTGGTATGGGCAAGCTGATCGAACTGGTGGGCCGCGAGCCCGAACCCGACGAGCTTGAAGGCCTGACCTGGGCCTCCCTCAAGGGCGGCCGCAAGGTGACCGGTGAAATGGCCTTCAAGGGCTGGCAGGACCTGCGTCGTCTGAACCGCGAAACCCTGGCCTTTTTCAATGACTGGGACATCTATCTGAGTCCGGTGCTCGGCACCCCTGTGCCCGAGATCGGCTATCTGAGCCCAGTGCATTTGGAGCCGAAAGAGGTCAATCGCCGCCAGGGTCTGGTCTTCCCCTATACGCCGCCCTTCAACTTCTCGGGCCAGCCTTCCATCTCCCTGCCCCTGGAAACCGACGCCAAGGGCCTGCCGATCGGGATGATGTTCACCTCGCGCTATGCCGATGAAGCTACGCTCTTCCGCCTGGCGGCCCAGCTGGAAAAGGAAGTTCCCTGGGCTGGTCGCAAGCCGCAGGTTTGGGGATGATGCCCCGCAGAAGTTGGATGAGGCTGGCCGCCTTGAGCGGCTTCATCGCAGTCGCCGTGGGTGCCTTCGCCGCCCACGGGATCAAGGACCCGCAGGCCAGGGACTGGCTGAAAACAGGCGCACAGTACGAGTTCATGCACACCATGGCCACCTTTGCCAGCGCCGCGTTCATGCAGATGGGGGGTCTGCGCGCGAGGTTCGCCCCTGCCTTTTTCCTGCCGGGCACCGTGCTATTTTCTGGCTCCCTCTACGCCATGGCCATTGGTGCACCCCATTGGTTTGGGATGATCACGCCTGTTGGCGGAGTATTGTTCCTAGTCGGCTGGCTGATCCTGGCCTGGGCAGCTCGGGACATAGACCATGCCGTGCGCTCAGCCGTGGCTCAGGCGCACCTGGAAACTGCCCCCTAAGCCTAGCGGCGCGGTAAAGCCAGCAGTCGAAGGGTCAGGGCTGATCCTAGGACAGCCACCAGAATGGTCAGGGCCATGGGGCGGGCTGTGCCATCATGGAAAATGCCGGCTGCGGTGGAGGCGATGGCCCCGCTGGCGAAGGACACCCCGCCCATTAGGGCCGAGATGGACCCAGCCCTCAAGGGATCCACATTGAGGGCACCGGCCATGGTATTGCCCTGCATAAAGCCAAAGCTGGAGAGCAATAGGAAAAGCAGGGGCAAGATATACCATGCGCCCAGCCCGGCGAAGGCGGCGAGCGCCAAGGCCACGGCGACCAAGGCCGCCGACAGGCTGGCGGCGCGCAGGACCTGATCGGGCGTAAATGTCCGCAAGACATAGCGATTGACCTGCCCCCCGCCGATAATGCCCACAGCATTCAGGCCGAATACCCAACCAAACATCTGCGGGCTGATCCCGAAGGTCTTGATCAGCAGTTCTGGCGAAGACGAGACATAGGTGAACAGGGCCGCACCATTGAGGGCCCCGGCCAGGGTATAACCGATCAGCCGCTTCTGACGGATCAAGACGCCATAGGCCTGAAGGGGGTTTTCAGCCTGGGCCTGGATCGCCGTGGCCTCCGAGCGGGACTCTTTCAGCTGGAAGAGGGTGGCCGCGCCGACCGCCAGACCAAAGGCCATCTGCACCAGGAAATTGGCCTGCCAGCCACCAAAGGTTAGCAGGAAGCCTCCCAGGAGTGGGGCCAGGATCGGTGCCAGACCCATGACTAAGGTCAGCAGGGACAACATGCGCGCTGTTTCGGTGTGGTTGAAAAGGTCTCGGACTATGGCCCGCGCCACGACAGCACCTGAGCAGGCACCAAGGGCCTGAAGGAACCGGGCACCGAGCAGCATCTCGATCGAGGTCGCATTGGCGCAGATCACCGAGGCAAGCGCGAAGACCCCAGCCCCTAGCAGCACCGGTGCCTTGCGGCCGATCCGATCCGACGCTGGGCCGTAGAAAAACTGGCCGATGGCCATACCCGATAGAAAGGCCCCCATGGTCGCCTGGGTCTGCGCCGCTGTGGCATGGAGCGACGCGCCAATGGTCGGCAGACTGGGCAAGTACATGTCGATGGCCATGGGCCCGAAGGCCGTCATGGATCCCAGAAGGATGACGAGGCCCCAGGGGACCTTGTCGGACGGGGCGGCTGAAGTCTGGGTCATCAGGGCCTTTTAGCTCGTTTAGCGAGTCTGCAAAGGCTTGCCTTACGCAGGTGGAACCGAATGAGTATGGATTGCTAAAGAAGGAGAACCCCCATGTCCGCCCTCGCTCGCCAAATGCCGCCGGTCCAGTTCGCCAAGGTCAATGGCATCGACATGGCCTACTATGAAGTTGGGCCGCGCACCGGGACACCAGTCATCTTCTGTCACGGTTTTCCAGAGCTTGCCTTTTCCTGGCGCCATCAACTGCAAGCCTGCGAAGCTGCGGGCATATGGGCCATTGCCCCCGACCAGAGGGGCTATGGACTGACCTCATGTCCTGAGGCCGTGAGCGACTATGACATGGCCCATCTGACCGAGGACCTGGTAGGTCTTCTGGATCATCTGGGCGTCGAAAAGGCCGTATTCTGCGGTCACGACTGGGGCGGGCTTGTGGTCTGGCAAATGCCGTTGATGCATCCCGCGCGCTGCGCCGGCATTATCGGGGTCAATACCCCCTTCCTGCCCAGAGGGGCCTTTGATCCAATCGCTGGCATGCGCATGGCGTTTGGCGAAGACATGTACATTGTATGGTTCCAGAAGCCTGGCATCGCCGATGCTGCCCTCGGGGCCGATGTGGATAAAACAATGCGCTTCTTCATGCGCCGCCCAGCAGCGGTAGAGGCCGCAGGTCAGGATGCCCCCAAGACCCCCGGCGTCTTCGAAACCGGAGGCGATGCGCCCACCTCGACCCAGGGCAGCTTTGCTTTCGGCGATGCCCTGGCCGCCTGGGACAAGGCCGACACTAGCCATCAGCTTCTGACCTCCGACGAACTGGCCGCCTTTGTGGAGAGCTTCGAGGCCACAGGTTTCACGGGCGGTATCAACTGGTACCGGAACTTCACTCGCAATTGGGAACGCTCTGCCGACCTGCCAAACCGCGTAGATGGCATGCCCTGCCTGATGATCATGGCCGAGAAGGATGTGGTCCTGTCACCTGCCATGGCCGAGGGCATGGAGGCCCATGTGCCCGATCTGGAAAAGGCGCTGGTACTGGACAGTGGTCACTGGACCCAGCAGGAAAAACCCGAAGAGGTGAACCGCTTGGTCATAGACTGGATGACCCGGAAATTTCCGAAATAACAGAGCAGACTTGAACTCCGCCGCCCGCGCCGACTAATGGGCGGATGCATCAAGGTTCATCTCCTCCGCCCTTCTCAACCACCTCTGGACGCCGGGGGATGTTTCGCGAGAACGAGCCCTTCGACGAGGGCTTCATGTCCACGGACGGCCCGCATCGGATTTTCTATGAGCAGTGCGGCGCGCCGAACGGCAAGCCCTGCGTCATACTACATGGCGGCCCAGGCGGGGCGATCAACTCGACTATGCGTCGGTTCTTCGATCCCGATCAGTGGCGCATGGTTCTGTTCGATCAGAGAGGCTGCGGTCGGTCTGAACCCAATGCCAGTCTAGAAGACAACACCACCTGGTCTCTGATCGCCGACATCGAACGCCTGCGGGAACACCTGGGTATTGAAAAGTGGACGGTGTTCGGCGGCTCCTGGGGGTCGACCCTGGCCCTGGCCTACGCCATAACCCACCCGGAGCGGGTCGAGGCCCTGGTGCTGCGCGGAATTTTCCTGATCACTGAGCGTGAAGTCGCCTGGTTCTATCAGGACGGTGCCTCCATGCTGTTTCCTGACGCCTGGGCACGGTATCTAGAGCCGATCCCCGAGGCCGAGCGCGGCGACCTGCTCAGCGCCTTTCACAGCCGCCTGACCCATTCCGACCGCAAAATTCAGGCAGTGGCAGCCCAGGCCTGGAGCCAATGGGAGGGCGACACCATTTCCATTCGCGGCCCCGAGGCCCGACCCAGCAAGTTCAATGAAGTGGACTTTGCCATCGCCTTTGCCCGGATCGAGTGCCACTTCTTTGTCAATAAGGGCTTTATGGATGAAGACGGCTGGATCCTGAAGAACGCCCATAAAATCAAGGATATTCCGGGCTGGATCGTCCAGGGACGGTTCGACGTCGTGACCCCGATGGAGAGTGCTTACAAGCTGGCCGCCGCCTGGCCCAAGGGCCGCCTGTCTGTGGTGTGGGATGCAGGACATGCCTCAACAGAGCCTGGCATTGTCGATGGTCTGGTGCGGGCCACAGACGAAGCCTTGCGGCTCTAGGCTGTAAGCAGTCCCTTCAACCAAGGGATCAGCCGGGCATTGATCTCGTCGGGCCGCTCCTGCTGGGTCCAGTGGCCGCATCCGTCTAGAACGTCGGCAACCTGCAGGTTTGGCACCTTGGTCCGCATGGTCACGATGGGATCTGCGCCCCCCATCATGTTGAAGGCCATGTCCTTTGTGCCCGATACAAAAAATGCTGGCTGCAGGATTTGAGTGTCAACAAATGGGGTCAGCCAAGCGTGATCGCGCTCATGATTGCGATAGCGATTGATCGGGCCGCGAAGGCCTGACGCCATAAATTGGCTTTCGTAATAGTCGAGGTCGGCCTCCGTCATCCAGCCCGGGAAGGGCTTTGGATCGGTCAGGCCCAGCAGCAGGGGATCAGAGGCCGTCTTGTTGTTTGGCCAGGTCCCCTCAGGCGCATCTCCGGAAATGGCATAGACAAATTTGCGCAAAAAGCCGCGAATATCCGCCTCGGCTTCCGCCTCTGCGACGCCCTCGGCCTGGAAATAGGCCTGGTAAAAGAAGCGGTTCTTTTCAGTGAAAAGCCGGTCGAAAATTTCCGAAAATGGTCGGGCTCCAACGCCTAGATAGGGAACCGAAAGCGCCCCCACCGCCGAAAACTGCTGTGGTCTGGTGAGGGCAGCGTTCCAAACCATGGGAGCGCCCCAGTCATGCCCCAGCAGGATCGCCGGGGCCTCGGGCTGAAGGCATTCTGCAACGCCGACCAAGTCAGAAACCATGTGCTCCATGGCATAAGCCTCAACCGGATGCGGTTTATCGGATCCGCCATAGCCTCGGACGTCGATGGCGCAGGCGGTAAATCCGGCCTCAGCCACGGGCCCAATCTGATGTCGCCAGGAATACCAGCTCTCTGGGAAGCCGTGGACCATGATCACCAAGGGACCTTGCCCCTGGATGGCTGCGCGAAGCTTGATTGTACCCAAATCGAGCATGCGGAATTCTGGCATTTGGCCCCTCCGAAAGGTCGTTTGTTGGCTTAGACCAGGGCACCCTTGCCGCTGGTCACTTCCGAATAGCGGTGGACCCGGACCGACTGAACCAGCCCAAAGCCAATCATCACGGTGAGCATGACGGTACCGCCATAAGACAGCAAGGGCATTGGCACACCCACCACAGGTGCCAGACCCATGACCATGGCACCATTAATCAGCACGTAAAAAGCAAAGGTCGCCGTCACTCCGGCAGCTGCCAACCGACCGAAGTGGGAGTGGGCCCGGGAGGCGGTCTGGAGGGCCATGAAGATCAAGGCTGCATAGAAAAGTAGGACCAGCATACAGCCCACAAAACCAAATTCCTCGGCCAGGGTGGCGAAGATAAAGTCCGTCTGCTTTTCCGGAAGGAAGTTCAGCTGGCTCTGCGAGCCGAGGCCATAGCCCTTGCCCAGCAGCCCACCAGAGCCCAAGGCGATCTTCGACTGCAGAATATGGTAGCCCGAGCCAGAAGGATCCTTTTCCGGCGAAAGAAAGGTCAAGATCCGATCCCTCTGGTAGTCATGAAGTACGAAAATCACCATAGGCGGAACCGAGACCAGGACCATCATGACCCCTGCGGCGATAATTCTCCAGGCCAACCCAGCCAGCACCATCACCGAAAGACCGGTCAAGGTCAGGAGTATGGCGGTACCTAGGTCCGGCTGATGAGCGACTAGTAGGACAGGTGCCCCGATCATGACAACCGGTATCAACAACCACCAGGACAGCTGGGCCCGCTCTGCGGAAATGCTGTGATAAAATCGAGCCAGGGCCAAGACCATGCCCAGTTTCATGACTTCAGATGGCTGAAAGGTGCCTAGTGGACCCAGACTGAGCCAACGCTGCGCCCCGAGGTGAGACTCCCCGAACACTGCCACAGCCATCAGAAGCACCAGTCCGACTCCATAAATCGGATAGGCAGCGGCGAACCAGACCCGCACGTCGATCAGGGCCAGGCAGATCATGAGGGCGAAGAAAATACCAAACTTGATCAGATGATTGGCTGCCCAGGGCTGCCAGCTCGATCCGCCAATAGAGAACATCATCATCGCACCTGTGCCGGCAATCAGGCCGAGGACGAGGCAGAACACCCAATCGATTGCTGCGAACTTCACGGTTAGGCGATCTCGCTCACCGGGGCGGGTTAGGGCGCTGACAGTCATTGGGTCGCCGCGGGACGAGATGTGGGTGAGGATGGAGCTTGAGAAATTGGTGTTGGATCTTCCGGCGCGGCACCGTCAGCAGGCTGGTCTGGAATATCGGGCATGGGGGTCG
>CAITHQ010000257.1 GCA_903892305.1 uncultured Alphaproteobacteria bacterium | reverse complement strand
GTGGCGCGGTTTAACCGGGTGTTAAAAGCCCATCGCCAAGACCACGGCTTCTAGAGCGCCGAAATGACGGTTCGCCTTCATTTATGTGACAGATTTGTTGCGCTAGAAGTTGTGGCGCTGGGGCCACACCCTTCCACTGGGTCAGTCGCCTTGGGCAATAAGCGCCAAGAGACGAAGAAGCTGATCGCGGTCTACGGACGTCAAGCGCGCCAGCAGGGCACGGGAATTGCCCAATTGCGCCTCGCGAAGTCGGGCGACCAGGGAGATCCCTTCGTCTGTGAGCCGCACTCCCATCACCCGCCGATCCCGCTCGAGGCGGGCTCTAGCGACAAGTCGCCGCGCCTCGAGCCGATCTAGAGCCGATGACACAGTAGAATCGGCGGCACCGAGGGTTTGAGCCAAAGTACGCACTGTCCAATCGTCGGCTTCGGTCAGGACGCTCAATAGACCCGCGTCATTGGCGTGAAGGTCGGCATAAGCGCTTGAGGCTAAAAGACCTGGCTCCAGCTTGAAACGCCGCATGAGGACACTCAGCACGGCAGCGAGGGTATGCGCCTGTCCATCATCAACGGGATTGTGGTCGCCTGTCATCACCGTGTCAGACTAGCTTGCTTACGCCTGTGGTGTCTTGAAAAATGATCCACCCTACGGATGTTCCGATTGTCGGAATATTCGTTGCTCGGTATAATGATCTACCAATGGAGGTTTCTGATGCAGAGGCGCGCGCTTGGACCCCTTGGGTCGGTCAGTCGGTTGACTCTTGGCGGTGGCGGCATTGGCCAGGTCTGGGGGCCAACGAGCCGTGACGAAGCGGCAGCGACCCTAAAGGCTGCCGTGGAGGCTGGGATCGATCTGATCGACACAGCCCCCATGTATCTGAACTGTGAAGCCATATTCGGCGAGACCTTTCAGGGGGCCTTGCCGGGTCATGTCCGGATCACCAGCAAGTGTGATCTGGGGTCCCCGCCTCAAGGCGAGGTCAGGACACGCCTTGAGGCTTCGGTCCGAAAGTCCCTGGCGACCATGATGCTCGACAAGATCGATCTGTTCTTCCTGCACTCAAACATTGCAGCCGAGGGATACGCCTTTGCCCACGGGGATGATCGCCGCGATCAATTCTCCATGCGCTGGAACCTCTATGTCGAGGAGGTTATTCCAGCCTTCGAATACCTTAAGGCGCAGGGCTTGATTGGGGCCTGGGGCATAACCGGGATTGGCGTTCCGCAAACCATCCTCCAGGCCCTCGACCATGACCAAAAACCTCAGGCCGTTCAGGTCATCGCCAACTTGCTAGACTCAGCTGGCGGAATCCGCCGCTATGCCGAAGCTGCGGCCCCTCGCAGTATTCTGGCCAAGGCCTTGGAAAATGGCGTTCCGGTTTTGGGAATACGCGCCGTGCAGGCCGGTGCCCTGACCGCTCAGCTTGATCGGGAGCTTTCCCAAAACCATCCAGACCGCAAAGACTTTGAGCGCGCTGGCCCTTATCGCGACCTGTGCCAAGCCTGGGGGGAAGACCCCGCCGATATCGCCCATCGCTATGCCCTATCCTTAGATGGTGTTGAGACCCTGATCCTCGGGGTGAAGAACCGTATGGAGCTATCTAGCGCCCTCAAGGCAGAGGCCGCAGGGCCGCTGGACCAGGCCCAAATTTCAGCCATTGATCAGCTAGGACTACGGATATGAAAAGCGTTGTTGTGACGGGTGTCTCCACCGGCATTGGCTGGAGTACTGCGAAGGTTTTGATCCAGAAGGGCTTCCGCGTCTTTGGCAGCGTCCGCAAGGCTGCTGACGCGGCGCGATTGAGTGAGGCGTTTGGCCCCAACTTCGTGCCCCTCGTCTTCGATATCACAGATGAAAAAGCCGTTCGAGAGGCTGCCGCCCAGGTGGAAAAGGCTCTGGAGGGTCAAACCCTCGCAGGGCTGGTCAATAATGCCGGCGTCGCCGTTTCGGGGCCTCTGCTGGACTTGCCCATTGCCGAATTCCGTCAGCAGATTGAGGTCAACCTGACCGGGGTTGTGATCGTCACCCAAGCCTTTGCGCCCCTGCTTGCGGTCGGTCCTAATCGCACTGGCGTCCCGGGCCGGGTGATCAATATCAGCTCGGTCGCGGGTCGGAACGGCAATCCGTTCATGGCACCCTATGTGGCCTCGAAATTTGCCATTGAGGGCCTGTCAGAGTCCCTGCGCAGGGAGCTTCTGCTGCTGGGGGTCGATGTAATTATTGTGGCACCAGGTGCCGTCGCCACACCCATCTGGGGCAAGGTCAAGGACGATGACCTGGTCCCCTATGAAAAGAGCGTCTTCTATCCGGCCCTGTTCAAGGTGTTTGCCCATATGAAGGGCAACGGCGCTAAGGGTCTGCCCGCCGATCAGCTGGGTGAGTTGGTGGCCAAGGCGCTGACCATTCCTAATCCCAAGGTGCGCTACACCATTTCCCCTGACGGCCTTCAGACCTTCCTTATGGCCAACCTGCCCCGGCGGATGGTCGATCGCATGATCGGGGGTCAGCTCGGCCTATTACCCAAGGGCTAGACCCTGTGAATGGGATCAATCCAGGCGACACCTTCGGGCTTTTCCGCAGGTTCAATGTCGAGATTGACCACCACAGCATCATTATCGCTTCGGACCAGGACACAGCTTAGGGGTTCTGTGTCCGAGGCGTTGATTTCCTGATGGGGCACAAAGGGCGGAACATAGATGAAGTCCCCAGGTCCGGCTTCGGCCGTGAATTCCAGATTTTCGCCCCAGCGCATGCGTGCCCGGCCAGACACCACAAAGATGACGC
>CAITHQ010000256.1 GCA_903892305.1 uncultured Alphaproteobacteria bacterium | reverse complement strand
TGCCCCCCTTGGCGGGTCGCAGGCCGGCTGGACACGCCAGCTCCAAATGACTTTGCCTGAGGCCGGATCCAGGGCGTGAAGTCCTGCAGCCGAAAGGTCCGCTGGCACGCCCGGATCGCTGATAGGCGCGTAGAGGCGTCGCGCATCCGCCGCCAGTCCCCAATGGACGCCGCCCAATGGGGTTCCTGGGCCAAATTTCTGATTCCAGATTTTTCCGCCGGTGACAGCGTTCAGGCCCCAAACATCGCCAGATTTTTGTCCGGCAAGAATGATGTCCTTGCCGCTGACGTGGGCGATAATCGGCCCTGCGCCGAAGTCATGGTCGCGAAGGACGCTATCGCTCTCGAAGAAGAAGCAGTTCGGGCCCGGCGGCCGCTTCGAGCCCCGCCCTGTGGGGCAAGACATGTTCCAGATATCGTTTTTGAGAGCCTGAAAGACCCACTTGGCCCGGCCTGTTGAGAGGTCAATGGCAACGATAGAGTCGCTTGTCCCCGTGGCAGGGGGCGAGGTGTTCTCTCCTGTACCGACATAGACCACGCCATGGGCCATATCGATGGCCGGCGACGACCAGATTGGCGCGCCAGATGGGCCCTGCATCTCGACGCCCTGGCTGTTCTTTACGCCCAGGGGCGCTGCGTCGACCATGGTGTGATAGGTCCACAGGCGTTCGCCGGTTTCAGCCTTGAGGGCTGCAACGGCACCATGGCCTTTACAGCATCCGTAGCTCGGTCGCATGGCCAGGGCCACATCGATGGCGGAAATCGGAACGATCAGCTTGTCTCCAGCAAAGGCCGGTGTGCCGGTCAGCATGCCGAGGCCGCCAGTACGCGGATCGACTCTCCAGATCAGCTTGCCGGTCAGAGCGTCCCAGACCTGGACCTGGCCACCACCATCGCTGCCCACCAGGGCGAACCGCCCTGATTTCGATAGCTTGCCGAAGGATAGGCCTGTCCGGATTTCTGAAGGGGTCTGAGCGATCCACTTCGCACAGCCGGTCGCGGTGTCCAGGGCGTACAAACGTCCTGCCTGGCCTGCGGCGTAGAAGAGGGTGGATCCAACAACCACCCCTTGGGACCGCAATGTGGTGGTGCCTGGAAAGGCCAGGGTCCAGGCAACCTCAAGATTGTCCAAATCCTTTGAGGTCAGCCCACTTTCGGCGGCGGACAGCTGTCGTGAATTGTCAGCTTTGAAGCCCCAGCCCTTGGGAGCCGTCCCGGTCGGGATTTTGATCTCAAGCTGATCCTTCTGACACATGGGTGGGGCGGGCATACCGCCGGCACCTAGATCTGTCTTTGCAGCAAGATAGCTAACCACGCCTTCGAACTCTTCGGGAGAGAGACTCTCGCCAATCCCGCGCATCGGACCCGAGGTCAGGGCGGTCTTCAGGGTGGATGCACTCATCTTGCGCAGTAGGTCCACCGACGAGGCGCGACTGCCGGGCGGAGGTGCAGCGTGGCAGCTGGCGCAGGCCCGTTCATAGACCTGCTGGCCCAGGGATGCCGGCGGCGATTGTGCTATCGCTGAGCTTGCAAGCCCCGCGGCTAGGACAAAGCCGAAAAGACCTGAAAATGATCTCAACACCTGAAGGCTCCCACATGGCTGCTGCGTCTTGTGCCTGAATCAAAAGGATCCGGCGCGCATGGCTTATAGTCTACACCTAGCGACCGATAGACCAAGCCTCCAAGCCTACCTTGGATATGGAACCTAGACATAGGCGGTCTGAACGTCGAAGATAAACAAAAGGCCGCTCTGACGGTCGGCCTCGTCGTAAGGGCGAGGCGTGGACTGGAAACGACATTGGGGACTATGCGATGAGAACAGCGACCGCCCTTCTGATGGCCGCCTGCGTTCTGGGATGCCAAGCCTTGGCGACAACCGCCTCTATGGCTGCCGCTAAGCCCGTTGCTGCAAAGTCCGCCGTCTATCGCGCGCCCCGCGGTCCTGACAAAATACACCCAGATCTCAATGGCGTCTGGCAGACCCTGAGCGGTGCAAATTGGGACCTGGAACCCCATGGTGCCCGGGCCGCCCTGCAGATGCGGCCAGGTCCTATCAATCCCGTGCCAGCTAAGGACGTCCTCGCCCTCGGTGCTGTCGGTGCCGTGCCAGCTGGGGTGGGTGCCGTTGTCGGCGGGGAGATTCCCTACACCCCAGAGGCTAAGAAGCTCCGGGATGAAAACCGGGCCGACTGGATCCACCGGGACCCTGAAATCAAGTGCTATCTCCCCGGCGTTCCACGGGCCAACTATATGGCCTTGCCATTCCAGATATTCCAATCCGATGGCGACATTCTGATCGCCTACGAATACGCAGGTGCGGTCCGAAATCTGTTCCTCAAGGATCCAGGTCCAGCGCCTGTCGATTCCTGGATGGGACAGTCTGTGGCCAAATGGGAGGGTGACACCTTGGTGGTGACCGTCACTGGCCAATTGGACTCGACCTGGTTGGACCGCGCCGGGAATTACCATTCTGCAGACATGAGGGTGGTTGAGCGCTGGACGCCAATGGGCCCTGGCCTGCTGAGATATGAAGCCGAAATCACCGATCCGGCGACCTTTACCCGTCCCTGGAAGATCGCGATGAACCTTTACAAGCGCCAGGGTGAGGACGCCCAGCTTCAGCAGTTCAAGTGTGTCGAATTTGTCGAAGAGATGATGTACGGACAGTACCGTCGGCAGCCTTTGAAATAGGGACTGCCTATTGACGTGTCTTGAGCAGGATAAGCTCAGAAATACTATTTTTGGCGACGATATAGCCCGCTGGAGGCGGACCATGACGAAACAATTTTTTGCTCCATTGGCGATTGTCACGGCCCTGGCTTGCGCCGCATTGGTCGGCGTTAATGTGGCCCAGGCCCATCACGCCTTCTCCGCTGAATTCGACGGAAAATCGCCTGTGCTGCTTCGGGGCAAGGTTTCAAAGGTTGAGTGGATCAACCCCCACGCCTGGGTTCACCTCATGGCTGCTGGACCTGACGGCCAAGTGCGCGAATGGATGGTCGAAGGCGGCACGCCAAACACGCTTCTGCGCTCGGGGATTGATCGCAATACCCTAAAGCCCGGTACTGAAATTGTTGTTCGTGGCTATCAGTCCAAGGACAAGTCCTGCGCCCCGGTCTGCAAGGCCAATGGTCGCGATGTCGCCTTCCCTGATGGTCGCAAGGTCTTCATGGGGTCTTCGGGAACCGGCGCGCCGAAAGACGGTTCGGATCCTAACGACAAATAGTCGATCCTCGCCGACGACGATTCTGTGTCGTGATGCAGGGTTGGCATCGGGGAGATGTTTGAGAAGGGGCGGGCGTGATACGGGAATTTCTGGTCTGGCTACAGGACCAATGGGGAAAAGGCGCTGGTGATACGGCGCAATCCTGGAGCCAGCAGCTGCTGGGATCGCTCAATCTTTGGGGGCTTGTGGAGGGCACGCACCTTCTGTCCCTCATGCTGTTTGCAGGGACGATCCTCTTTGTTGACCTGCGCCTGATCGGTGCCACCTTCCAAAGGACCCCGGTATCTGTCCTAAGCCGACGCATACTGCCAATGACCGTGTTTGGTTTTGGCTTCATGGTGATTACCGGGGCGGCACTTTTTTTCGCTAAACCTCTGTTTTATTATCATAATATCTGGTTTCGCGCGAAGCTCATCTTTTTGGCGCTTGCCCTAGTCAATATCGTGATCTTCCACCTTCGCGCCCATCGCAATCAACAGGTCTGGGACCTTCTCCCAAAACCTCCGACCGAGACCCGTATCCTTGCGGCGATCTCCTTGGCCTCGTGGCTGTTGGTCATCATTCTCGGGCGCTTCATGGCCTACAGCTGGTTTGACTGTGGCAAGCCTATTCCGCACTGGGTCAACCTCGTCCAAGAGTGCAAAACCTCTGAACATGGTGCAGTTGACGCCTCCGCCATGGCGGCGATTGGGGGGACGGGCTCGTGAAAATTACCTTTGGCGA
>CAITHQ010000255.1 GCA_903892305.1 uncultured Alphaproteobacteria bacterium | reverse complement strand
GGGCCGGTATCTGTCACGTCACAGGACAGTCTGGAGGTCTGAGCGTCATAGGCCAACTTGACCAAAACGGACCCGCTGCTCGTGAATTTCACCGCGTTATTGACCAGGTTCAGAATGGCTTGCCGTAGTCGTCCTGCATCGCCTACGACCAATTCAGGCAGGTTGCCATCTGCCTGGAAACAAAGGTTAAGCCCTTTGGCTTCTGCCTGACCTTCCACCAAGGCTACGGCCCTGGATACGACATCCTCCGGCTTAAACGGCCGTGGCTCGAGCTCTAGCCGTCCAGACTCGATTTTCGAGAAATCCAGGACATCATTGACGATCAGCAATAGGGCGTTCCCGCCGTCCATAACTTTCCTAATTTGAGCCAGGGCATCTTCAGGTAGGTCTCTGCGATTCTTGAGCAGCTGTGCGAAGCCGATCACCGCGGTGAGTGGCGTGCGGATTTCGTGGCTCATATTGGAGAGGAATTCGTCCTTTGCCGCTGTGGCTGCTTCAGCCCGCGCCCGTTGTTTACGATATCGGTTGGCCAGTCTGATTTGTAGGCCCAACATGACGCCCCCCCCGGCCAAGGCGGCTAGGGTGAGAGCGATAATCAGGCTTTGGCTCTTCACCAATTGGGCGCGCAGACGGAGGTTGCGCGTGTATTCTTCAGTGATTTCCCGACGGCTTGAATCGTACATCTGGGCTTCAGTGATGGCCTGGGATCGCATGAACTCCCGTAGCTGTTTGAAGCCTGACTGGGCGTCGCCGCGAGCAGCCTTAATTTCGGCCTCTAGAACAGACAGCCTGGTCGCAACGGTTGGTAGCAAACCGCCCTTCGCCTCAATGGCTTTCAAGGCCGCATAATCGTTTTCAGCCTGGGCGACCTGGCCCAACTGCGCTCTGGCCAGCGCGCGCTGAACGGTGACGATGGAGGCTGTGGGGCCGCCTTGCTGCAAGTCGAGGTTCGTGGAGCCAATACAGTCCAGAACCTGCTGCGGTGTGCCGAAGGCTTGATTCACAGCCGCGCACAGGTTCACATAATTCAGCTTTTGACTTTGCGAGTCCGAGGGTCTGGCTAATCCGTGGTAGATGGAAAATAGCTTGTTGGCGAGATCCTCGTCACCAAGGCGGATCGCGATGGCCGCCATATTGTATAATTCTTGGTTATTTGGCCTTGGAAGGCCTAGGCCGTGATAGATGGAAGCGGCATCCTCCATGAGCTTGGCCGCACCAAAAATGTCAAAGACGGTGATGAGCCGTAGGGCGCGGGCCTCATCGATCTCCAGACGCACATAGGAGGACTCGATCCCTCGCCCACGGACCAGGGTCTCTGCCTCACTGACCAGCAGGAGGCTGTCTGTATTGCGGTTCATGGCCGATGAAATATTCGCCCTTTGCAGGAGGGCATGGGCCTTAACGTACCAATCTGTCTCGGTCGTTGAGCGATCTGCCAGCCGTTTCAAGGCGGACTCATCGCCCAAAATGACCTGGATCAGGGTCTGATCAATTTCTGCTATTTTTACAAAGCGCTCTGAGTTTTCCTGCTTGGCCGTGTTGAGAAGTATTTGATTCCATTTCTGAAACTTCTCGATGTCGTAATTTTCGATATATTCCTGAGACACATATTGGAGCCGGACGAATTTATCGGCCCCCTTTAGCGACAAAGCCTGCTGTCCGAACTTTCCCAGATCGTCATAGGTCGTAGACTTTGCATCGCGCTCAATGGTCGATGCAATGGAAAGAACCCGAGCCCGCTCCTCTGGCATGGGCGCGGCTTTGGCTGACCAGGTGAGGCAGGCAGAAAGCGCTACGATCAGAAAGCTGACCACCAGCCAGCTAAATCCTCCGCCATTAACGTATGCCCCAGCTTGCCCACGCCTGGATTGCAGGAGGGGCCAAATATCGGGCGAGCTCGGCATTGCCATGGACCGAATATCCAATAGTTGCGGCGGCCTTGGTGGGATTCAAGAGCGCACGTTGAGCGGTCGGCTTGCCCAAGGGGGGGCTGAAACCAAACGAAGAGCGGCAAAGTTAGCTATGATAATAAAACCCCAGGTTAAGCCGTTTGCTTAACGGGTTACAATAGCGTGTTACCGCTTAGCTCTGCTCCGATAAAAGCCGGTTACGTTCGGTGGCCATTTCAGCTCTGAATGCGGCCTTGGACCAGACCCGGAAGTCCCCAACCGCATAGCCCTGAGCATTCTTCAGATACAGGAAGGCGTTAAGTCGGTTGGCGACAGTATTGTCCCGGGTTTTCGTCACCGCTCCGGGGGCCCCCATGACGATCGAGTTGGGCGGAATGATTGTGCCCTCTTTCAGAAAGGTACCGCCTGCGACAATGCTGCCCTCGCCGATTTGACATCCGTCCATGATGGTTGCGCCAATACCGATGAGGCAGGCTTGTCCAATCGTACAGCCATGCAGGGTGACGTGGTGGGTGATGGAACAATCTGCCCCAATAATTGTTCCGGTCCCCGACCCAACGTGGATCATCACAAAGTCCTGGATATTGGCCCTTGGGCCAATCACAACGCGATCGCTTTCTGCGCGCACAACGACATTGCACCAGATCGAGGCCTCAGCCTGAATCTCGACATCCCCAAAAATCCTGGCGGAGGGGTCAATATAGGCCGCGCCAAGATCGCGGACATCAGGGCCAAGGAATGCCGTCATCGTGTCTCCTAATGGGGATCAATTGGGGTGGGGATTGGCTCGTGGGCTTCAATGATCTCGCCGACGGTTAGGCAGAGATCTTCACGATATCGGGCAGCGATTACCTGGACACCCAAAGGCAGACCTTCGTATCGCCCTAGTGGGACAGAGAGGCCTGGCAAGCCCAGCACAGGGCACATGAATTGTAGCCTTATGCCCTCTAAGGTTCGCAGGGCACCGTCGCGACCTTGGGTGTCGAGTTCGGCTGGCAGGCTTGGCTCAGGGCAGTTAGGGGCAAGGATGACTGGATAGGTTTCGAAGAACTGGTTCCAGGCACTCAACAGTTGGTCCCGACGAGCAAAGGCGTTCAAAAAGGTTGGCATATCCGCCAGGCCCTTTTCGGCGATCCAATGCGTGATGAAGTTGGTCAGACCGGGATCACCGACCTGCTCTAAAATGGGCACAAGGCTGATCCCGAAATGGGGCAATCCCAAATGCTCCCAAAGATCGGCGGTTTCACGCAGATTTGGCGGCTCGACCTCTTCAACCTGATAGCCCGCCTCTGCCAGACGTTGTCCTGCTATACGAATGGCATCTGAAACGGCAGGGTGGATACTGAAACCTGCAGGCTCAGCCACCAAGGCAACCCGCTTCGCAGTGGGTGGCCCCTCAAGGGGGACTGGAGTCCAGACGGGGTCTCTTGGGTCGCCTGCCGACATGACCTGCAAGGCCAGCCGCGCGTCTCGGACGCTACGCGTCAAGGGACCAGCGACGGCCATCATCTGACTGGCGATATTGCGGCCATTGCGCGCCGTTGGGTTGAAGGACGGTATCCGGCCAAGCGACGTGCGCAATCCAACGACGCCGTTGCAGTAGGCCGGCCATCGGATGGAGCCGCCGATGTCGGAGCCATGCGCAATGGCACCAATCCCAGCCGCCAAGCCTGCCGCCGCGCCACCGCTAGAGCCACCACAGGTTACCTTGGGGTTCCAAGGGTTATAGGTTTGACCATGCAGAACGCTGCTGGTCATGGCCCGCATGGAAAAGGCCGGTGCTGCCGTGCGTCCCACCAGGATCGCTCCCGCCCGCCGCAGGTTGGCGACAACAGGTGCGTCTTCCTTTGCGATCAGGCTCTTGAACATTGCGACGCCATTGTCGGTCGCGCACCCCTTCTGGTCGGCGACAATCTTGATTGTGGCAGGGACACCGTGCAGGGGACCTAGCGCTTCACCTCGCGCCTGGGCCTCATCGGCCGCCGCCGCCGCTGCCATGGCTTCGTCGGCCAGGACATGGACGACGGCGTTGAGTTGAGGATTGACCGCCTCTAGCCGCCCAAGGCAGGCCGCAGTTGCGTCTCTCGCTGACGCGCGACCGGAGCGGATTTGCGCCGCAAGGTCCGTCGCATCCAGGCGCCAGAGTTCCATTTCGCCCCCATCAGAGTTTAGCGACACATTGCCGCGGGGAATCTGGCGTCGGCAAGAGCGGAGTCTGGGAAGGCAGGGATTTTGAGGCGAATTGGGTTGCTGTCTGATGGCGAACGGGGCTTAAGCCGTGCACATGGCGATCCGCGACTTCTTCCTGTTGGCCTTTGTCTGCCTCGCTTGGGCAGCCAATAACGTCGTGTCGAAATTTGTAGTCACCCATCTCGGCGCGCCGCCGATGTTCTATGCGGCCATGCGGTTTTTGATAGTGGTGATCGCTGTCTTCCCCTGGCTTCGGAACATGCCCCGGCCGCGATGGAAGATGTTGACGGTGGGCCTGATGATGGGTGGCGGTACGTTCTCCTTGGTCTTCATGGCCCTGAAGACCTCTAGCCCATCAGCCGTCGCCATTGTCAGCCAGATGGGCGTGCCCCTTACCACTATCCTGTCCTATTTCATGTTGGGGGAGCGCCTTACCCCGCGGCGGATGGTTGGTGTTGGCTTGACCCTTGCCGGAGTCCTGCTGGTCATGTGGGATCCGGGCGGTTTCCGCCTTTCCCCGGGGCTCATGCTGGTGGTTGCGGCCTCGATTCTGGGCTCGCTGGGGGCCGTGATGATGAAGCAGATGGAAGGGGTAAAGCCGCTACAATTTCAGGCCTGGGTTGGCCTGGCCTCCCTGGCACCGACACTGGCTTTTTCCCTGCTGTTCGAACCTGGCCAAGTGCATCTGGCCATGGCGGCAGGCTGGCAATTCTGGGCGGCGGCCTTGTTTTCGGGCCTGTTTGTCTCGGTGGTTGCCCATACGCTCTATTATAGCCTGATCCAGAAATATGAGGCGACGCTGATTTCGCCCCTGACTCTAATGACGCCCCTGGCAACCATCGCCCTGGGCGTGCTCTTTACCCATGACCCCTTCGGCCTCCGTATGGCTTTTGGCACAGCCTTGGCCCTTGCGGGGGTGCTGGTCATGGCCCTGAGATGGAACCAGGTCCTGGCCTTGCTGTCTCGCGGCAAAGCCACCTAGCCCTTTACGAAATTGCCCTTTAGGCTCGACGGCCATGGACTTCATCGACGCCCCATCGCCAAATTTCGACCTCCGGAAGATGCCGCCGGATATGATCGTCCTGCACTATACCGGCATGCAGACCGGCGAGGGGGCCCTGGCCCGTCTTTGCGACGCCTCAGCCAAGGTCAGTTCGCACTATCTCGTGGAAGAAGACGGGCGGATATTTCTCCTAGTTCCAGAGGAGCGCCGCGCCTGGCATGCGGGCATATCGTTTTGGAAAGGCGATACCGACATCAATGGCCGCTCTATCGGCATTGAGATCGTCAATCCTGGCCATGAGTGGGGTTATCGGGCCTTTCCAAAGGCTCAGATCACGGCTGTCATTACTCTGATTACCGATATTCGGAGCCGGTGGATGATCGATAGCAGTCGCATCGTTGGTCACTCAGATGTGGCACCCGACCGCAAGGATGATCCTGGAGAGCTATTTCCCTGGAAGGCTTTGGCCGAGGCCGGACATGGCCTTTGGGTTGAACCGCCTACAGCCCCCGGCGCACCCTTGAGCGAAGGCGCGGAGGGGGCCGGTGTTTTCGCCCTGCAAGCGGGTCTGACTCGACTTGGCTATGACTGCGCCCCGTCAGGGACTTTTGATGCCCATACGACCTCCGTTGTGCGGGCTTTTCAGCGTCACTGGCGGCAGAAGGCATTCGACGGAATTGCTGACGGAGAAACGCGAGCGCGTTTGATTGCGCTTTTGAGGGCATTGGGCTGATGCACCCAGCACCTATCTTCCGGATGGAGGCGGCTGGGGCGCTTGCCGACCATTTGAGACAGTATCCCTTGGCGACCATCACGGCCGCGCCGGAAGGTGTTTTGCGGGTCGCCCAGGCACCGGTCTTGCTGCGCGAGGTTGGGGGTGGCCTCGTGCTAGACTTCCACCTGTCTCGAAATAATGCCCTTGCCGCCCACCTTGTGGCTGGCTTTGAGGCTGTGGCTGTGAGCCTAGGGCCAGAGGCGTATATCAGTCCCGACTGGTATGCCTCTGAGGATCAAGTGCCGACCTGGAATTACGTATCCCTAGAAGCTCAAGGGTTGGTAAGCCCATTGGATGAGGAAGCCTTGGTCGCCCTGCTGGATGACTTGTCAGCCCAGGAAGAAGCTAAGCTGGCACCAAAGCCAGCCTGGACCCGCGCCAAGATGTCACCTGGTCGCTTCGACGCCATGACCCGCGCCATTGTCGGTGCCCGGCTTACGGTCAATCGCTTAGAAGCCACATTCAAGCTCAGCCAGAATAAGACGCAAGCCGATATCGATGGCGTCATCTTCGCCTTGGCTGACCATCCCCTTGCCTTGGCTATGCAGGAGGTCCGGTGATCCCACCCCTGGCGCGTCAGACCCTTATGGCGGGAGCCTATAGCCTAACCCCATTGGCGGAGGGTGATGTATCGGGCCTGCTTAGGCTGTTCGCCGATCCTGCGGTCACGGAATTTATGGACATAGCCCCCCTCGAAACCCTGGCCGAAGCCGAGGAGATTGTAGCCTGGGCACGCGATATGGCGGCTAACAATCGCGGCTTACGGTGGGCCATTCGGCGGGCGAAGTCTTCCGATTTGATCGGAACCGTGGGCTTTAACACCTTGGAATTTGATCGCGGTCGCCGCGGTGAGATCGCCTATGATTTAGCGCAAGCTCATTGGGGGCAGGGGATCATGAGCGAGATCCTGCCTCACGTTATGGTATTTGGCTTTGACAATCTGGGCCTGCATCGTCTCGAGGCCATGGTGACCGTTGGCAATCTAAGGTCCTGCCGTCTGCTTGAGCGGCATGGCTTTTCCCTTGAAGGCAGGCTTCGGGACCACGCCTTTTGGAAGGGGCGGTTCTGGGATCAGCTCATCTATGGGCGACTGGCGGATTGACCCCTAAGGCCATAGCGGCCATTGATTGACCTGAACCAGACGGCCGGGCGATCGCGGTCCTTTTACGAGGGTCGAGGAAAGTCCGGGCTCCACTTCGATATGGCGGTGGGTAACGCCCACCGGGGGTGACCCTAGGGATAGCGCCACAGAGAGCAAACCGCCTGAATTTCGGTTCAGGTAAGGGTGAAAGGGTGCGGTAAGAGCGCACCGCGGACCCGGCGACGGGGACGGCATGGCAAGCCCCGCCAGGAGCAAGACCGAATAGGGATGTCGCGCCTTCGCAAGAGGGTAGGACCGTCGAAGGTCCGAGATGTCCGGGTAGGTCGCGAGAACCGTCCAGCAATGGCCGGTCCAGAGGAATGATCGTCGCGTCGACCTTGGTCGGCGGCACAGAACCCGGCTTACAGGCCGTCTGGTTTCCTCATCTTCCACATCCCCTAGAGAACACGGCCTTATGCTTAACGAGTTCTATGTATGTTCTGTTAATTCTTGACATTTTTTAACTATAAGTGGGTCCGGCCCCATTGTTTTTGCGTGAAATCGTAGTCTGGAGTCATTGTATCCCAATTGATCCCATGTTAACCCAATCAAGTCTGATCATGGACGCTGGAGGTCTGCGCAGGGTTCTGCGTTCAGGACTCTAGGGGTGAACTTCACATTGGCCGGTAAGGCCACGAATTGGGGCGCGGCGGGATGTTCGTCTCGACGTTTGAAAAGCAACTGGACGCTAAGCGGCGTATTGTCGTGCCTCAGGAGTTCCGTGCCCTGATGTCTGGCCCATTCGACGGGGTTGTCTGCTTTCCGTCTATTGAAGCCGACTGCATCGAGGGGGGCGGTCAGGCCTTGTTTGACCGCTATGTCGGCGTGATTCAGGAATTAGACTTTGGCGACCCCATTCGAAGCGCCTTAGAAACCTCGATCTATGGGGGGCTAGCCCGAATGGCCTTCGATACAGCGGGCCGGATTACCCTACCTGAACATCTCTGCGACCTGTTTGGCCTTGATGACTGGGTGGTGGTGGTGGGATTGGGCGACCGTTTTCAAATCTGGGGTCGAGAAGCCTTCCAGGCCCATCGTTCTGCCCAGCGTGAGACGGCGCGCGATGGCCTTGCGCAATTACGCGCCGCCCAGCGCACGGCGCGTCTTGGGGGCGGCTTATGAGCGCGCCACACGTTCCTGTCCTTCTGGAGCCTGTCCTTTCGGCTCTTGACCTTAAGCCGGGACAGAAAGTCATCGATGGGACGTTTGGTGCTGGCGGCTATAGTCGGGCCTTCCTGGCAGCGGGCGTGGAGGTTATCGCCTTCGACCGAGATCCCTCAGCTCAACAGTTTTCTGAAGGGTTAGGGGATAGGTTTCGACTGATCCAGGGCCGTTTTTCGGACATGACGGTGGAATTAGGTGCCGACTCCGTGGATGGCGTGGCCTTGGATCTTGGCGTCTCCTCCATGCAGCTGGATGAGGCGGATCGGGGGTTTTCATTCATGCGGGACGGGCCGCTCGACATGCGAATGGGCGACACCGGACAAACAGCTGCCGACCTGGTTAACACGGCGGAGCTGAAGGACCTTGCGCGCATACTCTGGGTGTATGGCGAAGAACGTCAATCTCGCCGGATCGCCGCCGCCATTGGTCGGCGTCGTGTCGAGGCACCCTTTACGCGTACCCTGGATTTCGCCGAATTCGTCGAGCGGGTCCTCGGGGGGCGACGGGGTGCCAAGGTCCACCCAGCGACACGCACGTTTCAAGGCCTGCGGATCGCGGTGAACGAGGAATTATCTGAACTGGAAGCGGGCTTGCTTGCAGCAGAAGAGGTCTTGAAGGTCGGCGGGCGTTTGGCTGTCGTCACATTTCATTCCCTGGAAGATCGGATCGTGAAAGCGTTTTTCACCGAACGTTCTGGACGAACACCAGGGGGGTCGCGCCACGTGCCGCCCGCTCAAGTCGGCGCGCCGCCAAGCTTTCAGTTGGTGTTCAATGGCGCTCAGGGGCCCAGTGATGCGGAAATGGCCGCTAACCCCCGCTCGCGCTCAGCCAAGCTCCGGGCAGCCATTCGCACATCGGCTCCGACTTGGAAGGCGACGACATGATCCTATTCACCCGTCGCGTTTGGGGGTTTCGGCTCATTGATGTGATGGGCATTGGCCTGCTGATCGCCTTGATCCTGTCCGTTTACCTAGCAAAGACATTTGCGGGGCGGGAGCGTGGGGAAATTGCGCGGGTCGAAGGTGAGATATCCGTCGAACACCAGCGCGTCCGTCTCCTGCAGGCCGAGGTTGCCCATCTGGAGCGCCCTGACCGAATTGCGCACCTTTCAAGCACCTATCTGGGTCTTGGCCCGGTCAAATTCACCCACGAGATCGCGCCCGAAGCTCTTTCGTCAGTCCTTTCGGCGACGCCGCCCACCTCCAGGGAGGCCCCTCTTTGAGTTTCACCCTGCAAAGTCTGCCAATTCCCAATTGGCGTTGGATTAGGGATCTGGTCTGGCGGATCGAACACGCCTTCGAGCGCGCACGGGCTGCGGGCCGCGCCGAAGACGATACGCGCCTGCGTATATTCGTGGTGCTTGCGATATTTTCGGTGGGTTTTGTCGTGCTCGCCGTCGGCGCGGCCAAGATGGTTATATTCCCTGATGTCAGTCGCATTGAGGCTGTCAGCCGCGAGGGTGGGCTTGATCGCGCAGATCTGGTGGACCGTAACGGCGAGGTGTTGGCGCTCGACCTCGAACATTACGGGCTCTACCTTGAGCCCCATGACATCTGGGATATCGATGAGACTCGGCACGCTTTGCGGGCGGCCCTGCCAGATCTACAGGCGACTCGGCTCGACCACGCCTTAAACTCCAAACACCGAAGTTTCCTAGTGGGCGGGCTAACGCCAACAGCTAAGGCGCAAATCCACGATCTTGGGCTACCTGGCGTCAGCTTTGAGCCCGAGCAAAAGCGCATCTATCCCCTGGGGGGGACTGCGGCTCATGTCATTGGCTTTACCGATACGGGCGGCCTTGGCCTTGAGGGTGCTGAAGCCGCATTTAATGATGACATCCGCAAGACGGCGGACTCCAACACTCCCTTCAACCTCTCCATTGATCTGCGTGTTCAGGCGGCCCTTGAAGATGAACTGACCAAGGCTGCTCAGGAGTTTCATCCCCTCGGCGCAGTTGGCGTGGTCACAAATGTCAGAACTGGTGAAGTGCTAGGAATGGCCAGCTGGCCTTCCTTTGATCCCAATCACCCCGGGCAGGCCACCGATGATCAGAAGCTCAATCGCGCAGCGTCCGCCGTTTACGAAATGGGCTCGACCTTCAAGGCCTTCACAGTCGCAATTGGTTTGGACACGGGGGTCGCGACGCCAGAGTCAACCTTTGACGCCCGGGTCCCGTTCCACTTGGGCTACCGCACCATTCACGACTATCACGCCGCCAAGAAAATCTTGAGCTTGGTGGAAGTTTTCCAACATTCTTCCAACATCGGAACCGCGCGCCTCGCTGAGCAAATCGGTCCCAAACGCTTGAGCCAATACTTCATTGCCCTTGGACTGACGCGCCCGGCAAAGATCGAGTTAAAAGAGTCGGCTATGCCCCTCATTCCGCACAAGTGGGATGATGATGCAGTGGCTTCGACATCCTTCGGGCATGGAATTGATGTCAGCCCGCTGGCGCTTAGCAGGGCCATGGGGGCTCTTCTGAATGGTGGGACGCTGGTGCCCTTGACGATCCATAAGCTACCCAAGGACGCAAAGGTCGTGGGGCCGCGTGTGGTGGCCGAGAAAACCTCGCTGCAAATGCTGCAGATCATGCGGGCCAATGTCACGGGAGGGTCGGGTGGTAAGGCAGATGTCCCGGGGCTGTCGGTTGGCGGAAAGACAGGGACGGGAGAAAAATACGTCAAGGCGCTGGGTGGCTATAGCCAGACCCAGCAGGTGTCATCCTTCGCGGCAGTCTTCCCCACTGATGGTGATGCCAAAACCGACCGCTATTTCGTGCTGATCTTATTGGATGAACCGCATGGGGATTCCGCGACAGGCGGTTTTTCGACCGGTGGTTGGGTGGCAGCGCCAGCGGCAGGTCGGGTGATTGATCGCATTTCTCCCTTCCTGCATGTCCAGAGACAAACCAACCTCGCAAGCCTTGTTTCCCTGCCTAAACCTGCCAATCCGGGCGACGAACGGTGAGCAAGCGTCTTTCAGATCTGCTGCGCCGGGAGTTCGCGAACGATCTCGTCATCACAGGCGTCACCGCCGACAGTCGGCGTGTGAAGCCAGGCAGCCTTTTTGCCGCCTTGCCGGGTGTCTCCGTCGATGGTGCGACATTCGCAGCCGCGGCTGTGGCGTCTGGGGCCGTCGCCGTGATTGCTCAGAGAGATATTCCCGGACTGGGCGTTCCGGTCATCGTTAGTTCAGATCCTCGGCGGGCCTATGCTCTTGCGGCGGCCAACTTCTGGGCGCGTCAGCCGCCGATCATCGTCGCTGTCACCGGTACGAACGGAAAGACCTCCGTTGCAGCCTTTTGCCGCCAGATTTTCAATTTCGCTGGGCATCGCGCGGCCAGCATGGGCACCCTGGGCGTGCGAGCGACGGGGCCGGGCGGCTTTGATGAGCAATTGACGCCCCCAGGCCTGACAACGCCGGACGCTGCGGATGTGGCAGAGCTTATGGCAAAGCTTGTTGATCTCGACGTCACGCACCTAGCGCTTGAGGCCTCGTCTCACGGCATTGACCAACGGCGCCTTGATGGCGCCCATATCAAGGCCGCAGGTTTTCTCAATCTGACCCAGGATCATCTTGACTACCACGGTGGGATGGAAAACTACCGCGCCGCTAAACTGCGTTTATTCGAGGCCCTGCTGCCGCGGGGTGAAACGGCAGTTCTGAATGCAGACTCCGATAGTTTTGGTGCCTTTGCTGCCGCCGCCACTGTGTCGGGTCAGACCGTGTTGACGGTCGGCGAGGCCGGCCAAACTCTTCGCTTGGTTGCGCGGGCCATGACCCCCTCTGGCCAGCGGCTGTCCTTGGAGATTTCCGGCAAGACCTATGAGGTCAATTTGCCCCTTGCCGGGGGATTTCAAGCCTCTAACGCCCTCGTGGCTGCAGGCCTTTGCCTTGCAGCGGGGCAAGGAATCGACACTGTTCTTGCGGCCCTCGAGCATCTGGAGGGTGCGCCGGGCCGCCTGCAGAAGGTGGGCTCCAAGGCGGGCGGCGGCGAAGCCTATGTCGACTATGCCCATACACCGGATGGCCTTGAGACTGTTCTCAAGGCGCTACGTCCCCACGCCCAGGGCAAGCTGGTGGTCGTATTTGGCGCGGGGGGCGATCGTGACCGTACCAAGCGCCCCCTGATGGGTGCCATTGCCGCGCGCCTCGCAGACGTCGCCATTGTCACCGACGACAATCCGCGCAGTGAAGATCCCGCGGCGATCCGCGCGGACATCATGGCCGGAAATCCAAACCTGGAAGTGATAGGCGATCGCCGTCATGCCATCAGGGCTGGTGTTGCTGAGCTTGGCCCTGGCGACGTGCTTATCGTGGCAGGGAAGGGACACGAACAGGGCATGACCATTGCAGGCGTTGTTCACCCCTTTGACGACGTTTCCGAGACCTCCAAGGCTTTGGATGGCCAGTCATGACTGAGGCCCTTTGGACCGCGCAGGAAATTGCCACAGCGACGGACGGGCAGTTTGTGTCGGCGTTTTCCGTACAAGGCGTCTCGATCGACACCCGTACTGTCGAAACAGGAGACCTCTTTGTCGCCTTAGCCGGCGCCAGAGATGGCCATGATTTTATCGCTCAAGCGCTGGAAAAGGGCGCAGCCGGAGCTCTGGCATCTAGGCCAAGCCCAGGACACTCGGTCCAAGTTTCGGACACCTTTAAGGCGCTTGAAGCCCTGGGGCTGGCGGCGAGGGTGCGGGCACCTCAGGCAAGGCGGGGTGCGGTGACCGGATCGGTCGGCAAGACCAGCGTCACCCAAGCTATACGCGCAGGTATTGGCTTGGCTGGTCGATCTCACAGCTCTGTAAAAAGCTATAATAACCATATCGGTGTGCCCTTGACCCTGGCGCGCATGCCCCGCGATACAGAACGGGCGATATTCGAAATCGGCATGAACCATGCCGATGAAATTACGCCGCTCTCCAAGATGGTGGCTCCACACGCTGCGGCGATCACCACGGTTGGGCCGGTTCATGTGGAGAACTTTCCAGACGGAGTGCTTGGCGTCGCCAGGGCTAAGGCCGAGATTTTCCATGGCATGTCACCCGGCGGCATTGCGGTGCTCAACGCCGATAATCCGTGGTTTGAGTTCCTATCTTCGGAAGCGGGCAAGGCGGGACTCCATGTCCAGGCCTTTGGCGCGAGCAGTGACTGCGCAGCACAGCTTGTCAGCTTCAAACCCGAAGCCGGGTATGCCCAGGTGCGGGCGCGGCTGCATGGCCAGGCTTTGGACTTCCCGATACGTCAGACTGGTTTCCACTGGGGTCCAAACAGCATGGCGGTCTTGCTTATGCTTGAAGCCTTGGACGTGTCACTCGAACACAGTCTTGAGGCCCTGGCCGCGTTCCAACCTCTGGAAGGGCGGGGTGCTGAGCATCAGGTCAACATAACTGGCGGTGCGTTTACCCTGGTAGATGAGAGCTATAACGCCAATCCGATTTCTATGTCCGCCGCCTTGGCGAGCCTCGGTGCCCGCAGCGTCAGGGGGCGGCGTATTGTCGCGCTGACCGACATGCTTGAACTGGGTGACGAGGGGCCAAACTATCACGCCGCCTTGGTGGAGCCACTCAGCGCAGCAGACATCGACTTGGTCTTCTGCGCAGGTCCTCTGATGAAATCCCTATGGGACGCCCTTCCGTCGACTCGCCGGGGCGGCTACGCCCTCAGTGCGGTCGATCTCGCGCCGCAAATCGCACAGGTCGTAGAGCCTGGCGATCTGGTGATGGTGAAAGGGTCCAACGGGTCCAAGGCTGGCGTCGTCGCAACGGCGCTTGGGGCCTTGAACCGTGGGCCAGAGGGGAAGCGATAATGCTCTATTGGCTTTACGAGCAGGCGGCAGCCGGTGGGCACATCCCGATCCTGAATCTGATGAAGTACCTGACCTTTCGCACGGGCATGTCGCTGTTTACGGCCCAACTGGTCGTGGTCGCCATGGGGTCACGCTTCATTCGCTGGATGCAAGCTAAGCAGGGCAAGGGGCAGCCGATCCGTAAGGAAGGCATTGAGCGCCATATTCTCGAAAAGGCTGGAACCCCGACAATGGGCGGGGTCATGATCCTGGCAGGTCTTCTGGTCAGCACCCTGCTCTGGGCCGATCTTAGCAATGTGTACGTCTGGGCGGTTTTGCTCGTCACCGCAGGCTACGGCCTGCTCGGCTTTACGGACGACTATGCCAAGGTGACTAAACAAACCACGGCGGGAGTGTCTAGCCGATTGCGCTTGGTTATGGAGATCGCCATCGCCCTGACGGCTGTCTTGCTGATCGTGATATTTGGCAAGACACCGCCCGATGCGCCGCAATTGAGCATGTCAGTCGCGTTTCCGATCTTCAAGTCAGCCTTGCTGAACCTCGGGTGGTTCTATCTGGCGTTTGGGGCCTTCGTCATTGTCGGCGGGGCAAACGCGGTGAACTTTACCGATGGTTTGGACGGCTTGGCCACCGTGCCTGTGATGATCGCGGCTGCGGCCTTTGGTTTGATCGCCTATCTGGTGGGGAACTTCGTTTTCGCTCGGTATCTGCAGCTTCACTTTGTACCGGGCGTTGGCGAGATCGCCGTGTTCTGCGGGGCGATGATCGGCGCAGGCTTGGGCTTTCTCTGGTACAACGCGCCGCCGGCAAAGATCTTCATGGGCGACACGGGCTCTCTCGCCCTGGGCGGTGCCCTGGGTGCCGTCGCCGTCGCCACCAAGCACGAAATTGTTCTGGCAATTATCGGTGGCCTGTTCGTCGCAGAGACCCTCTCGGTGATCATTCAGGTCGCCTATTTCAAGCGTACAGGTAAGCGCATCTTCCTCATGGCACCGATCCACCACCACTTTGAAAAACTGGGTTGGTCGGAATCTACCGTGGTCATCCGCTTCTGGATTGTCGCTGTTATGCTGGCCATTCTGGGCCTCGCCACCCTTAAGCTGCGATAAGGGGGTCGGAACGCGCTCATGATCCCGGTCCGCGGCTTTGAAGGAAAACGCGTTGCCGTGTTCGGTCTGGCCCGTACTGGCCTGACCGCTGCGCACGCCCTTCTGGCAGGCGGGGCAGAGGTTGCCCTATGGGATGAGCGTCCATCTGGCCGCGAGGCCGCCCTGGCCGAGGGTTTGCCCCTTGTGGACCTCAGCACGGCCGACTGGTCTGAGTTTGCGGCCCTGATGCTCTCGCCGGGTGTGCCGCTATCCCATCCGACGCCACATTGGACAGTTCAGATGGCACGGGCGGCAGGGGTCGAAGTTCTCGGTGATGTTGAGCTCTTTGCCCGTACCGTCAACTCTGCGCCTGAAGGCAAGCGGCCCAAAATCATCGCCATTACCGGCACCAACGGGAAATCGACCACCACGGCTCTGATCGGCCATATTTGCGCTCAGGCGGGTCGAGATACCCGTATTGGTGGGAATATCGGCTTTGGCGTTTTGGGTCTGCCAGATATGCACGGCGGCGCGGTCTATGTGCTGGAGTTGTCCTCTTATCAGTTAGATCTAACTGCCAGTCTTAAGCCCGATGTGGCGGTCCTGCTGAACGTCTCGCCAGATCACTTGGAACGCCATGGGGGCATGGAGGGTTATGTCGCTGCCAAGCGCCGTATCCTGCTCAATCAAGGCAAGGGCGACACGGCTGTCATCGGCGTGGACGACCCCTGGGGCCAAAGAATCTGCACAGAGATTACCGCCGCCAACCGCCGGACCATTGTGCCAATCTCATCGTCCAAGGCCATAGGCCGAGGGGCCTATGCCCTACAAGGCGTGCTCTATGATGCCACGGGCGAGCGGGCCACCGAAGTCGCTGACCTTCTCGAGGCTAGGTCCCTGCCAGGTCGTCATAATTGGCAAAATGCTGCCGCGGCCTTCGCGGCGTGCCAAGGCCTAGGCATTTTGACTGAGGAAGTTGCAGCGGGCCTGATGTCCTTCCCTGGGCTTGCCCATCGCATGGAGACTGTGGCCCACATTGGTGACATTCGGTTCGTCAATGACAGCAAGGCGACCAATTCCGACGCAGCGCGTCAGGCCATGACCAGCTATCCAAAATTCTATTGGATCGCTGGGGGACAGCCCAAGACCGGCGGAATAGAGCCCCTGGCAGATTTGTTCCCTCGCATTGAGGCCGCATACCTCATTGGCGAGGCGTCCGGAGCCTTTGCTGAAACTCTTAGGGGGCGTGCTCGAACAGTGGACTGCGGAAGCCTCGCAAACGCCGTCGCCGCCGCCTATGCAGATGCCCGAGCCGCCGGCACTCCAGCGGTCATTCTGTTGTCGCCCGCCTGTGCGTCTTTCGACCAGTTTGAGGATTTTGAAGCCCGGGGGGAGGCCTTTCGCACCGCCGTTCTATCCCTTGGGGATACCACCCAGTCAGCCCCTCATCGTCGGGCCTTCCAATGACAGACAGTGCGCTCGACCAAGACACTAAGGCCCTGGGTGATGGGAAGAGCGATACCCGAGCCTTTGCGCGCACTGACCGCACGCAATTAGGGGTCTGGTGGTGGACCATGGACCGCTGGCTATTAGGCGCTGTGGTCCTTCTGGTCGTCCTAGGCGTGATGATGTCCTTTGCATCGAGCCCTGCGGCAGCGGCGCGGATGCACTTGGATGATCCCTTCCACTTTGCCATCCGACAGTGTGTCTTTGCCCTCGGGGGCTTGCTCATCCTGTTATCGACGACCGTGCTCGACGTGCGAGGCGTTCGCAGGGCCGCCGTCCTGATCTGGCTATTTGCGATCGGCATTATGATTGCCTTGCCGTTCATTGGACACAACGCCAAGGGCGCGACCCGTTGGGTAGAGTTTTGGGGTTTCTCACTTCAGCCATCTGAGTTCATGAAACCGGCTCTTGTCGTCCTCGTAGCTTGGATGTTTTCTGAAGGTCAGAAGGGTGAAGGCGTCCCAGGCGTGAGTATCGCCTTTTTCCTTTATCTCGTTTCCATAGGCCTGCTGCTGATCCAGCCTGATGTCGGCCAGACGGTCTTGCTGACCGTCGCCTTCGGAATGTCCTTCTGGATGGCCGGTGTGCCGCTCAGTTGGATCATGCTTCTGGCAGGGGTCGCTGCAACGGGATTAGGGTCGACCTATTATCTCATGCCCCACGTGGCCAGTCGGGTGGATAAGTTCCTCACTCACGGCGATGCAGACTCTAAACTGGATACCCACCAGGTTGACCGCGCAGCGGAAGCTATTGCAGCCGGAGGGCTTTTTGGGCGAGGCCCTGGCGAAGGCGTCATGAAGCGCCACGTTCCCGACTTGCATACCGATTTTATCTATTCGGTGGCAGCAGAAGAGTATGGCCTCGTCTTTTCGCTCTTCCTGATTTCACTCTATGCCTTCGTTGTAATCCGGGGTTTGTCAAAAGCCATGAAGCTTTCAGACACCTTCCAACAAGTGGCGGCGGCAGGGCTGTTTGTTCTGGTTGGGGAGCAAGTCATCATCAATGTGGCGGTCAATCTCAACATGATCCCAACCAAGGGTATGACCCTGCCGATGATTTCCTATGGGGGGTCGTCAATGCTGGCCATCTGTCTAACGCTAGGGCTTGCCCTTGCACTCACGCGCCGTCGGCCTGGCGTCTATATGCCAGGTTAGGCTACCCAATCGCCTCGCCTTCACCTAAAGGCTGCATATGCGCAAGATCGCCGTCGTCGCCGCTGGAGGCACTGGGGGACATCTGTTCCCTGCCCAGGCTCTTTCAGAAGCCCTGATCGCTCGCGGTTGGCGTATTGTGCTGGCCAGCGACGAGCGGGTGGCTGCCATGTCGGAAAACTTCCCTTCGGAAGAACGCATTGGCCTGTCAGCACGGACCTTCAAGGCGGGTGATCCTGTTGGCATGGTGCTCGCAGGCCTTGCTATATTCCGGGGCATTCTGCAGGCCCGCGCCGCCTTCGCCCGGATCAATCCTTCGGTGGTGATAGGGTTTGGAGGATATCCGTCGGTTCCGGGTTTGCTGGCCGGTATTTCCCAAAACCGCCCCACCGTCCTGCATGAGCAGAACGCGGTCATGGGCAGAGCCAATCGGCGGCTTGCTGCTCACGTCCGCGCCGTTGCCTGTGCTTTTCCTGTGCTTCAGAAAGCGCCTGCCAAGATCCAGGGCAAGGTGGTCGTCGTCGGAAACCCGGTGCGGCCTGAAATCCAGCATCTGGCTGACCTACCCTATCTACCGCCGGAGCCTGAGGGCACCCTGCGTCTCTTGATCACTGGGGGCAGCCAGGGGGCACGCTTGTTATCGGAGTTGATGCCAGCCGCAATCGCCCGGTTGCCTGAGGGCCTGCGCAATCGCTTGAAGGTCCAGCAGCAAACGCGGATCGAGAGTATGGATACCGCCCGCCGGATCTATGCCAATGCCAATGTGCAGGCAGAGATTGCGCCCTTTTTTCGCGATATGGCTGGCCGCCTCAGTCAGGCGCATCTGGTCGTCGGGCGATCTGGTGCCGGGTCGGTTTGTGAGTTTGCCATAGCCGGCAGACCAGCCATTCTGGTGCCCCTGGCCATAGCCCTTGATGATGACCAGGGCCAAAACGCTAAGGTCATGGCCGATGCCGGCGGAGCCCAGGTGGCGCGCGAGGATCAGCTGTCTGTAGACACTATGGCTAACGCCCTTGCGAAGCTGCTGACCAATCCAGAACGGTTGGCCCGAATGTCGGTGGGTGCACGGCGTATTGCCATGCCAGATGCCGCTGAGCGTCTCGCAGACCTCGTGGAGGCCACGGCCGCTCAGGGACGCATTGCATGAACCGTCACCGCCCTGTCCCGTTTGACCTGGGGCCTGTGCATTTCGTTGGCATTGGCGGTATCGGCATGAGCGGCATAGCCGAAATCATGCTACGCATTGGCTATACAATTCAGGGCTCTGACGCCAAGGCCAGTGCTAACACTGAGCGTCTCGAAAAGCTGGGTGCCCGCATATTCATCGGCCAAGATGGTGTCAATGTTGAGGGTGCCTCAGCCGTCGTCTACTCCACAGCCATCAAGGGTGATAATCCGGAACTGGCAGCGGCCCGCGCCCGACGGCTTCCCCTTGTTCGACGCGCAGAAATGCTGGCCGAACTCATGCGGCTTCAGTTTTCTGTGGCGGTCGGGGGCACCCACGGCAAAACGACAACAACGTCGATGGTTGCGGCCTTGCTGGACGCTGGCGGCCTAGACCCAACAGTCGTGAACGGCGGCATCATCAATGCCTATGGCACCAATGCCAAGGTCGGTGAGGGCGATTGGATTGTCGTTGAAGCCGATGAAAGCGACGGCACCTTTCTGAGGCTTAAATCAACCTGCGCCATTGTTACCAATATCGACCCCGAGCATTTGGACCACTACGGCGACTTTGACGCTGTGCGGAAGGCCTTTCGGGATTTTGTCGAGAACATCCCTTTCTATGGGTTTGCCGCAGTTTGCACAGACCACCCCGAAGTCCAGGCGATGGCCGCCAAGGTCGAGAACCGGAGGTTGGTCCCCTATGGGGTCAATCCCCAAGCCGAGGTTCGCGCCCTGAATATCACTATGGGCCCCGACGGCAGCCGTTTTGACGTGGTCATTGCGCCGTTGGATGGCGAGGTCCTGAACTGGCGTGATCTACATTTGCCCATGGCTGGACACCACAACGTCATGAATGCCCTAGCGGCGATTGCCGTCGCGCGTGAGCTGGGCGTCAGCGAGTCTGATATCCGCAAGGGCCTGACGGGCTTTGGCGGGGTTCGCCGCCGGTTCACGACGACAGGCGTCGCCAATGGCGTGCGTGTGATTGACGATTACGGCCACCACCCCGTGGAAATCGCAGCGGTCCTAAGAGCCGCCCGAGCTGTCACGGTGGGAAGGGTGATTGCAGTGGTTCAGCCCCATCGCTATTCCCGCGTGAAGGATTTGTTTTCGGAGTTTTGCGCCTGCTTCAATGACGCAGACACCGTTATCGTCTCAGAGGTCTATACCGCGGGTGAGACACCCCTGCCGGGGGCGAGCCGTGACGATCTGGTGGATGGCTTAAGGCGCTTTGGCCACCGCCGTGTTCTGGCCTTGGACGGTCCCTCCGACCTTGCCGCCATGGTGTCGGCCGAAGCTAAGAGCGGCGATTTAGTTGTCCTATTGGGCGCTGGTGACATCACAGCATGGGCCTATGCGCTACCTGGCCAGTTAGAAGCTCTGATAAAATGACTTGGCAAAACCACCTCCCAACTGTCCGCGGCAAGCTGTTACGTGATGAGCCCTTAGGCCCCTTCACCTGGTTCCGGGTTGGTGGAAAAGCAGACGTCCTTTTCTTGCCTGCAGATCCTGACGACTTGTCTGAGTTTCTCAGTCAGCTGCCCATGGACGTCCCGATATGCGTGCTGGGCGTCGGCTCCAATGTCATCATCCGAGATGGCGGCGTTGAAGGCGTCGTGATCCGATTGGCTGGGAAAGCCTTCGCAGAAGTTATCGTGGACGAGGATCAGGTCATTGCAGACGCTGGAGCCCTGGATTCCGCCGTTGCCAAGGCTGCGGCTAAGGCAGGTCTCGCCGGCTTAGAGTTTTATGCAGGTATTCCAGGGACGATTGGTGGGGCCCTGACCATGAATGCAGGCTGCTATGGTCGTGAGACAAAGGATGTTCTTGCCAGCGCCTGGGGATTTGACCGGGCAGGCGAGGTGGTCGCCTATTGCCTCGAAGACTTTGGCTATACATATCGGCACAGTGAGGTTCCGGCCGACATCATCTGGATGCAGGCCGTTTTCCATGGGGTCGCCGATGATCCAGCTGCCATCACGGCACGTATGGAGGAGATCACGGCTCGCAGGGAGGCCAGTCAGCCGATCCGCGAGAAGACCGGTGGGTCGACCTTCAAAAACCCGGAAGGGCAATCTTCATGGAAGCTGGTTGACGAAGCCGGGTGGCGTGGAAAGCCCTTTGGGGGTGCCATGTTCTCCGATCAACATGCCAATTTCATCATCAATACCGGCGAGGCAAGTGCGTCTGATATCGAGGGGCTAGGCGAGGCCGTGCGTGCCGACGTTCTGACCAAGACCGGTGTACAGTTGGACTGGGAAATCAAGCGTATCGGCCGAATCTAGGCCGCCAAATGGCTTGGCCTTTTGGGTTCGTGGATGCCCGTCAGGCTGCAGCGACTTGACAGGCGACCTCGCCTAAGCGACGGGCGAGCTATGAAAAAGTTTCTGACTGCGTCCTGTGTCTCCGCCCTGTTTCTCGCCAGCTCCGCTGCGGCGGCGGACCTGACCCAGGAAGCCCAACTCTTGAAGGCAAAAGCCCTGACGGATTCCACGGCATGGGATGTGCTTGAATCCTTGACCACCGAGATTGGGCCTCGATCCGTCGGCACGCCAGGGATTGTCCGTGCGAAGGATTGGGGGCTCGCCAAGCTGACCGCCCTGGGCTTTGAGAATGTCCATGCGGAGCCTTTTACGGCGGAGGCTTGGGTGCGGGGTACGGAGTCCGCCGAGGTCATTTCACCCTTTCCCCAGAAGCTGGCCATTCTTGGTCTTGGCGGGTCGGCCCCGACCCCTCCCGGCGGACTGGAAGCTGAGATTGTCCTGTTTAAGTCCCTCCAGGAGCTTCAGGCTCAGCCCCCGGGCGCGCTAAAGGGCAAGATCGCGGTGATTACTCAGGCCATGCGCCGTACCCAAGGCCCCGACGGATATGGAGCGGGTGTGGTTCCGCGGTCTATCGGAGCCGCAGAGGCTGCCAAGCGCGGAGCCGTCGCCTTCCTGGTCCGTTCCATTTCCACAGATGATACGCGGCTGCCGCATACGGGCGCCATGCGTGCCGCGCCGGGGATTCCGGCGGCGGCTTTGTCGGTCCCAGATGCACAACTGCTGGAACGTATGGCGACCAAGGGCCGGCCGGTTCGCCTGCGACTGACCATGACCTCCACTGTGATTGCTGAGGCCCAGTCCTGGAATGTGGTCGGCGAAATCAAGGGCGAAATACATCCCGATGAGGTGATCGTAGTTGGTGGGCATCTGGACTCCTGGGATCCCGGGACCGGGGCGATTGACGATGCCTCGGGCATCGCCATCGCCACTGCGGCGGCCCATCTTGCCGGGACGACCGGCGGTCGACCTGCTCGGACTCTGCGTGTGGTCATGTGGGGCTCGGAGGAACAGGGCGGATCAGGCGAGGCCTATGCCTTGGCCCATAGGGATGAGGCCCCAAAGATCATTCTGGCTGGCGAAAGTGATCTGGGCGGCGACGAGATCTGGCGCGCGCGACTGCCGAAAGGGGCGTGGGCACTCCCAGCCATGCAAGCCTTTGCAACCATCCTGCCAGAGCTCAAGGTCGTCCTCTCGAGGGAGCCTGCCAATGAGGGCGGTTCCGACGTTGAGGGGCTGAAAGCGGCAGGTGCGCCCGTGGTCGACTTCGATCAGGACGCCAGTCGATATTTCGATCTGCATCACTCTGCTGACGACACCTTGGACAAGGTCGACCCAAAGAAGCTGGCGCAAAACGTCGCGGTTTGGGCGGCATTTCTTCGTGTGACCGCCAATAGCGATGTCGACTTCCGCAAGTCGGCGGTGGCCCCGTGAGCGGACCGCTAGCTGGCAAGCATGTCGCGGTCCTCTTGGGGGGCCTATCCTCAGAGCGAGAGGTCAGCCTTGTCTCGGGACGTGAGTGTGCTGACGCCCTTGAACGTCTGGGTGCGAGAGTGTCTCGGGTCGATGCAGGTCGCGATCTGGCTCAGGTTCTGGCCCGGCTAAAACCCGATGTCTGCTTCAATGCCCTGCATGGGGCATGGGGCGAGGACGGCTGTGTTCAGGGCGTGCTGGAAACACTGGGCTTGCCCTACACGCATTCCGGGGTCCTGGCCTCGGCTCTGGCCATGGACAAGGCCAAGTCTAAGGCGGTGCTGTCTGCGGCAGGTGTCCCCGTCCCTGGGGGCGGGCTATATGATCGCATGGCTGTCGCCGCCGATCACGTCATGGCCCCGCCTTATGTGGTCAAGCCCAATGCCGAAGGATCTTCTGTCGGCGTTTTTATCGTTCATGACGGTGCCAACCGTCCGCCACAGGATATTGCCTCACCCAGCTGGACCTTTGGGGACCAGGTCATGGTTGAACCCTTCATTCGGGGATTCGAGCTGGCAGTGGGTGTCATGAACGGCAAGGCTATGACGGTTACCGAAATCGTACCGGTTTCGGGATTTTATGATTATGAAGCTAAGTATTCTGACGGGGGTTCAAAGCACGTTGTACCCGCCAGAATTCCAACTCAAGTTTTTGAAAAAGCACTGTATTTGTCCGAGCGGGCCCATGTGGCACTTGGCTGTTCAGGGGTTAGTCGGTCTGACCTTCGTTATGACGACGTTAACGACATTCTGGTCCTTCTAGAAGTCAACACTCAGCCCGGCATGACGCCGACTTCGCTCGTTCCAGAGCAAGCCGCGTCAAAGGGCGTGAGCTTTGATCAACTGGTGCTTTGGATAACGGAGAATGCATATGCCCGCGGTGATGCGGGGGGGATCGCGCACTCAGCCGAAACCCCGGGCCAATTCGCCTCCTAGCACCGCTAAATCCCCCGCGTCCCGCGGTCGGGAGGCCGAAGGCTATTCACCTCTAAAATTGCGCGGTGCCCAGGGCATAGGTCTTTCTGCCTACCATGCCATGCTTGCCGTCAGCGCTGTCCTGGTCTTGGCTCTTGCTGTGACTTTGCTCACTGGCGATCGCGCCCAAAAGTTGGGTGCTGCTACAAATTCTGCCGTGGGATCGCGCTTCGCCGCCTTGGGTTTCAAGTTGAAGGCCGTGCGTGTTCAGGGCGCCTCAAAATTGGCGACGGCGGACATTCTGAAGACGGCCAATGTCTACAGGGATATGCCTATTTTGAGCATGGATCTTGGCAAGCTGCAGTCTGATCTTCAGGCTGTTGGGTGGGTGAAGTCTGTACGCATTATTCGGCTCTTGCCCGACACCTTGGTGCTGCAAGTTGCTGAGCGCCGGCAGATTGCGATCTGGCAGGATGCAGGCTTTGCAAAGGTCATTGATGATCAGGGCGGGGTCATTCGTGAGGCCGACGCTCGGATGTTTAGCGGGCTTCCGCTGGTGGTCGGCGAAGGTGCCAATGACCACGCTATGGACATACTCAACGCAGTTTCCCGGCGCCCCGGACTGATGGCCCAGGTCGAAGCCATGATCCGCGTCGACAATCGTCGCTGGGACTTGAGACTCAAGGACGGGAGTATCATCCAACTGCCTGCGACGAATATCGATGGTGCGCTGATTGCCCTGGAGCAGTTGGAAGTGAAGTCCCGGATCTTAGAATTGGGCTTCGAACGGCTCGACCTTCGGGATCCCAACATGGTTGCAGTTAGGCCAAGGGCAGTTCCTGCCATGGGCCATCTTGTTTCGGACGGTGCATGATGTTGAAGGGGGGCATGGGCTTGGGCGGCCGAGGCGGTACAGGATCAGACTCGCGCGACGGATTGAAGGCCGCATTAGGGCGTCAGCCTGTTGTCGCAGCGGTCGATCTTGGCGCTTCTAAGGTTGCGTGCTTCATCATGAAGCCTGACGGGGTGCGTTCAGGTGATCGCACCCTGACGACGGCCGGTGTGGGATATGTTCAGTCACGGGGTATCAAGGGCGGTTCTATCGTCAATCTGGAAGAAGCTTCTGATGCGATAGCCCAGGCTGTTGAGCGGGCAGAGAACGTTGCCGGTGTCCAGGTACAGGGCGTTACCGTCGCGACGGCAGGAGGTCAGTTGACCAGCCACCGCGTGACAGGTCGCGTGTCTCTTGGTGCACGACCGATTACCGATGCCGACCTTGTTAGAGCCATTCAAGCGGCCTTGGGCCAGATCAAACTGCCTGGGCGTAGGGCCGCGCACATTCTTCCTGTCGGCTGGGCGGTAGATGGCCTGCACGGCATCCGCGACCCCAGGGCTATGTTTGGTCGAGCCCTGACGGTTGAGCTTTTGGTTGTCTCTGTGGCTGAAGCTGTTTTTCAGACCCTTGGTGCCTGCGTTGAGCGCGCTCACCTGCAGTTCGAAGGCGTTGTGGCTGCCCCCTTTGTCTCCGGTCTTGCGGCTCTGGAAGAAGATGAAATGGATCTGGGTGCCGTTTGTATTGATATGGGCGGCGGCTCTACGTCAGCAGCGGTTTTCTCTGGCGGCAGTCTTGTGCACGTTGAAACCCTCGCGGTCGGTGGGCAGCATGTTACGGCGGACATCGCCCGGGGTTTATCCACCTCTATTGCTGGTGCAGAGCGGATCAAGACTCTGCATGGGTCTGCGATCGCTTCGGCCAATGAAGATCGTGAGATGATTGAAGCGCCGCCCCGGGGCGATGATCCAGGGGCTGGGCCCGTTATTGCGCCTCGGTCGCTACTCAAGGGTATTATTGCCCCGCGCGTAGAAGAGACCCTAGAAATCCTGCGGGACCGCTTGAGAGCTTCTGGCGCACCTGTTGAGGCTGGGGCCGGGTTGGTCCTTACCGGTGGGGCTAGTCAACTCTCAGGCATTCGCGAAGTTGCTGTGCGGGTGTTCGACCGTCCTGTGCGCCTGGGTCGCCCACGTCGGGTCCCGCACCTGGCTGATGCAGCCTCGGGACCGGCCTTCTGCGCCGCAGCCGGTGTCTTGCACCGATCCGCATTTGGCCCTCGTGAAGCTGTTTCGGCTAAGGCCTTGGCATCAGCCAAGTTGCGTCGAGAGCCCCTCGATCCCAGCGCCAATCCCGTCGCCAAGGCTGCGGCTTGGCTCATCGAAAACCTGTAGTCTGGCAAGCAGACTTTCGGTCCGCAGATTATCCCCAGCTATAGAGGGATCGTCCACAGTCGGCCCTCCTTGGCAAAGACGTGGTATCTGACAGCCGCGCATGGGTTTGCTCGATTCGAAGGTAAGGCGACGGCGCATTTCTATTGAGTCAACAGGTCTATGGCGCTTCTGTTGTGGCCAAGTCGCTTTATTCGGCAACAAAAAACATAACTGACGGGTCGACGGAATCCCGACTCGCCTTATGCAGTTAACCTTCAATTAACGATGATGGGCGCTTCCTTAAGTCGTCCGTCGCAGGTGCCTAGCGGGCGGGTCGCTGGGGATCTTTGGAAGTAAGACGGAGCACGCGAGAGGTCCTATGGCTATTGCACTTTCTGCACCGCGAGCTACTGAGCTGAAGCCGCGTATTGTTGTGTTCGGCATCGGCGGAGCGGGTGGCAACGCGGTCAATAATATGATCGAAGCCGGGCTGGAGGGCGTCGAATTTGTCGTCGCCAATACCGACGCTCAGCAGCTTTCGTTTTCCAAAACCGACCGACGCATCCAGCTTGGGGTTCAGGTGACCCAAGGCCTAGGTGCCGGGGCCCATCCTGAAGTCGGTATGAGTGCTGCTGAAGAATCCATCCCGGAAATCGGTGAGCATTTGGATGGCGCTCACATGGTCTTCATTACGGCAGGTATGGGCGGCGGCACGGGTACCGGTGCCGCACCAATCATCGCCAAGTGTGCCCGTGAGCGCGGGATTCTAACGGTTGGCGTTGTGACCAAGCCTTTCCATTTTGAAGGCCGTCACCGGATGCGTCTGGCTGATGCCGGCATTGCGGAATTGCAGCGCTATGTGGATACCCTGATCGTTATTCCGAACCAGAACCTGTTCCGGGTCGCCAATGAGCGGACCACATTTGCCGAGGCTTTCGGCATGGCAGACCAAGTCCTGCACTCTGGGGTTCGTTCCATCACAGACCTGATGGTCCTGCCGGGCCTGATCAATCTCGACTTTGCTGACGTCCGATCGGTCATGACCGAGATGGGTAAGGCCATGATGGGGACTGGCGAGGCTTCCGGTGAAGATCGCGCCCTGATGGCGGCGCAGAACGCCATTCAGAATCCGCTGCTCGATGAAGTCTCTCTCAAGGGGGCTAAGGCGGTCCTGGTCAACGTCACCGGCGGTCTCGACATGACCCTGCTGGAGGTTGACGAAGCAGCCAACGCCATTTCCGAGCAGGTTGATCCTGAAGGTAATATTATCTTCGGCGCGGCCTTCGATCCGACCCTTGAAGGTATGATCCGGGTGTCGGTTGTCGCAACCGGCATGGATGGTGCGTCGATCGCTGCGATAGAGCCCAAGATGGAGCGCCGCCCACTCCAGGCGCCGCCCCTGCGTGCCCCGGACGTGACTCCAGCTCAGGCGCAGCCTGCGGAACCTGTTCGGTCGATTTATGCGACACCAGCGGCTCAGACAGCCCGATCCTATGAGCCAGCTGGCTATACGCCACCCCCGGCGCGTTCTTACGAACCCGCTGGCTACACGCCACCACCAGTCCGTCAGCCTGCTCCAGAGTATGTACGGCCTGCTGCCAGCGTCGCGCCGCCTCCTGCGCCGGTCGTAGAGGCTCAAGCAGATCTTTACACTCCGCCAGAACCAGTCGCTGACCCACGTCCTCTAATCACGCCGGTACAGCAAGAAGGTGTTGAGTCCGCTCCAATCGGTCGGATTGTCGACCCAATGGTTGCTGAAGACGACGACGGCCCCTTGTTCGGGGAGACCGTCTTCGAGGATCGCCGGCCGCAAAAAACGGGTGGTTTTCTGAGCCTATTTGGCAGCCGCCCAAGATATGACGCGCCAGCGGCTCCTGCTTCCCGCCCAGCGGCGGTCCGCGGGTCCGCTCAGCCGATTGAGGCCCCTGCATCTCAGGCTCAGGCCGATGCGCAAGAGGACTTGGAAATTCCTTCTTTTTTGCGCCGTTTAGCGAACTAAACTCTCGAGAAATATAGTTTATTAAGCGGCTGGGGCATGCCTCAGCCGTTTTCTATTTCAGGTTTGCGTTAAGTCTAGAAAGTGCTGATTTCAAACACACTTTCGCCCTACTTTCCGACGAAACATTTGGAAACAGGACTTGTCTTGCTGCATTGCGGCAAAAGCCATATCCCGACAATTGGATGGGTCCGAGCGGCCTCCGTTTGTGAAAGGGCTTCCCCGTGACCCCATCTGCATTCCAGCACACCGTGCAAGGTCCCGCCCTTTTTGCTGGCGTCGGCGTCCACACCGGTGCCCAGACCCGCGTGGTCGTTCGGCCTGCATCGCCTGACGCTGGCGTGGTGTTTATTCGTACGGACGTCACCGATCGGGACAATCGTATCGCGGTCTCTGCAGAGGCGGTTTGTAAGACCCAACTTGGCACGGTGATCACCAATGATGCGGGTGTGACCGTCTCGACCATTGAGCACCTGATGGCGGCATTGGTCATGTCAGAAATCGACAATGCAGTTGTTGAACTTGATGGCCCGGAAATGCCGATCATGGATGGTTCGGCACTGCCATTTATCCAGGTGCTCGACCAGGTTGGCCGTCGCGCCCAGGATGCCCACCGCCGCTTCATTGAAATCCTGTCGCCAATCGAGGTCGTCGATGGTGATAAGTCGGCCCGGCTCGAGCCCGCCGATCAGTTCGAGGTCGCTTTCGAAATTTCATTTGCGTCCACAGCCATCGGGCGTCAGCGGGTTGATTTGCCTATGGGCGCGAAGGCCTTCCGCCGCGAGTTGGCCGACTGCCGTACCTTTGGCTTCTTGCACGAGGTTGAGGCCTTGCGCGCCATGGGTTTGGCGAGGGGCGGGTCCATGGAAAATGTCGTAGTTATTGAAGGCGACCGGGTTCTCAACCCTGAGGGCCTGCGTCGCCCTGATGAGTTCGTGCGTCACAAGGCATTGGACGCCATCGGTGATCTCTTCGTTCTAGGCGCGCCGGTTATCGGCCGGTTCGAAGGCAAGTTGGCGGGACACGGTATCAATAATGCCTTAGTGCGCGCCCTGGTGGCGGCACCACACGCCTGGCGCTATCGCACCCTGGTGGAAGAACTGGCTCAAGCGGGCTAGGCTAGAGGCGCAATCTGCGCCTTGGCACCGGTTCCTCACAACTATCTTTGCGAGGCTGCAATTGCCGTCACATCTGTCCGGCAGTTGGGATGGACCCCAGATATTAAGTCGTAAAATCAAATAGATATTGAATGTTTACTCAATATCAGGGGACGCCCTTGGGCTAGGGCATCTCTTTCCTAGGGCTGCCAATCCAGTTTCCTTGATACTTATTGGGCGAATTCGCGCCATCAGGTTTGCGCTCTACGTCCCCTAGTGTAGAACCAACGCTTCGGCGCGGGGGCGCGCTAAGATGGTCTGAGGTGAAGGTGTCCTTGCTTCGCAATTCCTGGGCTCGGTCGGCGACCGTAGCTATCGTCCTCGCCCTCGCCCTTGCCGGGTGCGCGGGCAAACCGAAAACGTCAAAACTGGTCTACGAAGAGCGCCCCGTGGAGCTGCTCTACGCAACGGGTGCAGACCGGATGGACAAGCATCAGTGGACCCAGGCGGTAGACTATTTCGCCGAAGTGGAGCGGCAGCACCCGTATTCGGAGTGGTCTCGTCGGGCGATTCTGATGACGGCTTTTGCCCACTATCAAGCCGATAACTATCCCGAAGCCATAGGCGACGCCGATAGGTTCATTTCGCTCTATCCTGGCAATCAGGCTGCAGCCTATGCGCACTATCTCAAGGCTATTTGCTATTTTGAGGAAATCGTTGACGTCGGCCGGGATCAGGCCGCCACAGGCCAAGCCCTCGAGTCCTTGCGCGATGTGGTTCAGCGCTATCCCAAGTCCGAATACGCCGCCGATGCCCGGTTAAAGATCGACATGGTCAACGACCAGCTGGCGGGCAAGGAAATGACGATTGGGCGCTACTATCTGCGCCATGGCGACACCCTGGCCTCAGTTGGACGTTTCCGCCAGGTGATCGACCGTTATCAGACAACCACCCATACCCCCGAAGCGCTCTACCGCTTGGTTGAGGCTTATCTGACCATGGGTCTGACAGACGAAGCGACTAAGAATGGGGCTGTCCTGGGCTATAATTACCCAGGCGATGCGTGGTACCGAGACGCCTATCGATTATTGACAGACAAGGGGCTTCGCCCAGCTACGGCCCCTCTGACAGATCGTAAGGGCTTTTTGGGGCACATTCCCTTCGTTAAGGACAAGTCCTTGACCCTGGCCCCAGATGACTCTGCGGAGGCTCCGCCTATGGCCAAGGCCATCAAGGCCGCCAAGCCGAAGCGGCGCTTCCACGTCCCATTCTTCGGTCACTGATCGCGTACCACCCATGCCCTCGGGCGGTTTGGAACTAAAAGTGAATCTGGATAAACGCAGGCTCTTTCAGTGCAGGCGATTCCAGGCGATCTTAAACCCATGCTGATCGGTCTTTGGATCCGAGATGTCGTTCTGATAGAGGCCTTGGACCTGTCCATTGGCCCGGGCCTGACTGCGCTTACCGGCGAGACGGGAGCCGGAAAATCCATCATTCTGGACGCCTTGGGTCTTGCGACAGGGGCTCGGGCAGATGCTGGACTGGTCCGTCACGGCGCGGCCCAGGCAGCTGTATCTGCTGTCTTCGCCCCCAGCCCTGATCACCTTGTTTGGCAGATATTAGATGACAAGGGGCTGATCTATGCGCGGAATGAAGACCTTGTCCTGCGCCGCACCCTAGCTGCCGACGGTCGAAGCCGCGCCTTCGTCAATGATCAGGCCACCAGCGTCGCCGTGCTCAAGGAGCTTGGCTCCGCCCTCATTGAAGTCCACGGCCAGCATGAAACTGTAGGGCTCCTGGACGCAAAGACCCATAGGCCTCTTCTGGATGCCTATGGATCCCTTGGGAGCCTGCTGCGGGCCGTCTCTGAGGCTTGGAGCACCTGGCGCACGTCGCGGGCTAAGGCCGATGACCTACGCCAAGTTGTCGCGACCGCTGCCGAAGAGGCTGAGGAGCTCAGTCTGCGCCTTGCTGAATTGGACCGACTGGCCCCCCAAGCCGGGGAAGAAACAGAACTGGCCGAAGAGCGCGCCATTCTCGGGGCCTCCGAAAAGGCCCTAACCGACATCAACGCCGCCAAGTCCGCCTTTGAAGGTCTATCAAGTAAGCTGGCGGCATCAGTCCGTGCCTTGGATCATGCTCGGGCTCGGGCAATCCAAGCTGGCGCTTCGGAGGATGCCCCCGCCGTCGCGCGATTAGCCGCAGCCTCAGCGGCAGTAGATCGAGTCTTCGGCGAGGCTCAGGAGGCTGAGGCCGCCATCGACGCTGCTGCTGGTGCCTTTGATTTCCGCCCAGATCGACTGGAAAAGGCTGAGGAGCGGTTGTTCGAACTGAGGGCCATGGCCCGTAAGCTCCACGTTGCAGTCGAAGACTTGCCCGATCTGAGAGTCAAATTCGCCCAGCGTCTACAGGCTATGGAGTCCAGCGAGGACGCCCTGAAGGCCGCCGACGCTGAGGTTGCCAAGGCCCGCGCTGACTACCGCGCCCAGGCCGAAAAGCTCAGGGCCGCCCGGCGCTCTGCGGGCGACAAGCTGGCCGTTGCTGTCGAGTCCGAATTGGCACCGCTCAAGCTGGACAAGGCCCGCTTCCGGGTGGCGGTCGAGGCGCTGGATGAGGATCGGGCCGGGCCCACTGGCCTTGACCGGATTGTCTTTGAGATTGCCACAAATCCTGGCGCACCCTTTGGCGATCTCGGTGCCATAGCCTCTGGTGGCGAACTGGCTCGATTCGCCTTGGCGCTGAAGGCCGCCCTGGCTGGCCGCGCTGAAGGGCCCCAGCCTCTTATGATATTTGACGAGGTTGACCAGGGGGTCGGCGGTGCCGTGGCAGATGCTGTGGGACTACGTCTTCGCCGGCTGGCCGCCAACGCCCAAGTGCTTGTGGTGACCCACAGCCCACAGGTGGCGGCTCGGGGTGATGCCCATTGGCGGATTTCAAAATCTGGTGATGGCGAAAAACTGCGGACTGGGGTCGAGACCTTGGACCTGTTGGATCGCGAAGAAGAGATCGCCCGCATGCTGGCTGGTGCCCAGATCACCGATGCCGCCCGCGCCGCAGCACGGGCGCTGATGCATGCCTGATACGCCTGTTGCACAACTTACCGAGGCCCAGGCTCTGGAAGAGTTGACGGCCCTGGCCGACCAGTTGACGGCTCATGATATTGCCTATCACCGGGACGACGCACCGCAGATTTCCGACGGCGCGTACGATGCTTTGAAGGCGCGAAACTTGGCCATCGAGGCACGCTTCCCGCACCTGATCCGTGAAAATTCTACAAGTTTTAAGGTCGGTGCGTCAAGGGCGGAGCAGTTTTCGCCTGTCGAGCATGGTGCGCCCATGCTGAGCTTAGACAATGCGTTTTCTACTGAAGACGCCCAGGAGTTTGATGCGCGAATCCGGCGCTTCCTCATGCTGGGCGATGAGGTCGTTGCCTACACGGCTGAGCCGAAGATTGATGGTCTATCAGCCTCAATTCGTTATGAAAAAGGTATCCTGATTCAGGG
>CAITHQ010000254.1 GCA_903892305.1 uncultured Alphaproteobacteria bacterium | reverse complement strand
GTCATGGGGATGATGAAATCTTCTCAGACGAAAAAGCGGCTGAGTGGTTCGACGTCAAGGACGTGGTCAGTGCCCCGGCCCGCCTCGATTGGGCCAAGCTAAACCATATAAACAATCACTATATCCGGTTAGCGGAGATCGATCGCCTGGCAGCGGAGGTTGCCAAAATCCTGTCGGGGCGCGGCACTCCGACAAGTGGAGAAGATGCGGCTATCCTGCAACGCACCATTCCTCTGGTTAGGGACGGCGCGAAAACCCTCCTGGAATTGGCAGACAATGTGGTGTTCGCCCTAAAAGTCCGCCCCTTAGAACTCACCGAAAAAGTCCTAGGCCTCCTGTCAGAAGAGACCCGCAGCAGGCTTAGACGTCTCAAGATAGCCCTGCAGGATCTTGACCAATGGGAGGGCCCTGCAATCGAGGCAGGCCTGCGCGCCTTTGCGGAATCCGAAGGCGTTGGCCTGGGCAAGATCGGTCCCGCCTTGCGCGGAGTCCTGTCAGGCGGCGCGCCGGCACCTGACCTTGCAGGAACTTTGGTTAGCTTAGGGAAATTTGAAAGTTTAGGGCGTATTGAGGATGCTCTTTCGCCGTCCACATAAGGCGGTATAAGGCAAATATAAGATCGGTTTTTGAAATCCTTATTCGAGGGGATACTATGGGCGATACGGCCAAGATCACAGTCGGCGGGACAACCGTCGAAATGCCCATTTTAAAGGGTACGGACGGCCCGGCCGTCGTAGATATCCGCAAATTATATGCGGAAGCAGACGTTTTCACCTACGATCCTGGCTTCACCTCGACGGCCTCCTGCGAAAGCAAGATCACCTTTATCGATGGCGATAAGGGTATTTTGTTGCACCGCGGCTATCCAATTGATCAGCTTGCAGAGCGCTCCAGCTTTTTGGAGGTCTGCTACCTGCTTCTGCACGGCGAACTTCCTGGCGCTAAGGAATTCGAAGAGTTCGAACACACCATCACCTATCACACCATGCTCCACGAGCAGTTTGATCGGTTCTTTATGGGCTTCCGCCGCGACGCCCACCCCATGGCGATCATGGTGGGTGCCGTTGGCGCTCTGTCGGCCTTTTATCATGACAGCACCAATGTGGATGATCCCCAGCAGCGGATGATCTCGTCCCACCGTCTGATCGCCAAGATGCCCACCATCGCGGCTCGGGCCTTCAAATATTTCCGTGGCCAGCCCTTCGTGCATCCGCGCAACGACCTGTCCTATGCGGAAAACTTCCTGCGCATGTGTTTTTCAGTGCCTGCAGAAGACTGGAAGCCGAATCCTGTCCTGACACGGGCCATGGATCGGATCTTCATCCTCCATGCTGACCACGAACAAAACGCCTCGACCTCCACCGTGCGTCTGGCAGGCTCCTCGGGAGCGAACCCCTTTGCCTGTATCGCTGCCGGCATTGCTTGCTTGTGGGGCCCGAGCCATGGGGGGGCCAACGAAGAAGCCCTCAACATGCTCAAGGAAATTGGTACGGTCGAAGCCATTCCTGAATACGTTCAGGGCGTGAAGGATCGTCGATATCGCCTGATGGGCTTTGGTCACCGGGTCTACAAGAACTATGATCCCCGGGCGACGGTTATGCAGAAGACCTGCCACGAAGTCCTGGCGGAAGTCGGCCTGCAGGATGACCCCTTGCTGAAGGTGGCTATGGAGCTGGAAAAGGTCGCCCTCAGCGATCCCTATTTCATTGAGCGTAAGCTTTACCCGAATGTCGATTTCTATTCGGGCATCACCCTGCGTGCCCTCGGCTTCCCACCGGAAATGTTCACCGTGCTCTTTGCCTTGGCACGGACAGTGGGCTGGATCTCCCAGTGGCGCGAAATGATCGAGGATCCATTGCAGAAGATCGGCCGCCCGCGGCAAATCTACACCGGTGCCCCGCACCGGGATTATGTGGACATCAACAAGCGTCCCTGACCCAATCGGCCCTGAACCTCCCCGGTTCAGGGCCTTTTCTTTTTAGAGCCCGTGCGCGCCGACAATCCTGACCACAGCCTCAGCTGCAGCGATTGAGGGGTCTGGCCCTCCCCGGCCCATAATGTCCAAAGCAGCAAGCTGCTTGGCCGCCTGAGCCGCCATCAAGGCGGGATCATCAAGCCGCTCAGCGACAGCTGCCGCAAGCAGGGTTCCAGTGCAGTCTTCCTGGATGAATTCTGGGGCGACCATGCTCTTGGCAGCAATATTGAACAGTGTAATCGGACGGCGGACCAGCCAGTTGACCAGGGCATAGGTCAGGCCGTCAATCCTGTAGGCCACCACCATGGGACACCCCGCCAGGGCCAACTCGATGGTTACGGTCCCAGAGCACGCCAAGGCCACCGTGGCTGCTTTCATGGCGTCATATTTCGCCCTGTCGCCTTCAACGATATGGGGCTTGATGGCCCAAGCCTCTACAGCGCTATGAACGGCACCAGCAACCGTTGGGGCTGCAGGAATTATGACCTGAAGATCAGGGCGAGCAGCCTGCAGCTTGGCAACAGCTTCAGCGAAGGGTGGCAGAACCCGCCGGATCTCGCTGGGACGTGACCCAGGTAGAACGAGCAGGACCTCAGCCTGATCAGGAATGCACAGCTCGCGCCTCAGGCGCATCGGGTCAGAATCCCGGAAATCGATGCCCAGGGCGGCGTTCCCAACAAATGTTGTAGGCAGACCCTCCGCCTCAAAATACGGCGCATCAAAGGTATGGATGGAGAGTAGGTGATCCACAGCCCGCGCCAGAGTTTTGGCACGACCACGTCGCCACGCCCAGACCTGAGGCGCCACATATTTAATGAGCGGAATATTCGGGGCCAGTTTCCGGATGCGGTTTGCGACTCGCAGGCTGAAGGCCCATGAGTCAATCAGAACCACGGCATCGGGCTTTTCTCGGATCGCTAGGTCTACCGCCAGGGTCACCAGTTGCATAGCGCGGCGATAGATCGCCAAGGCATCGACGACCCCCAAGATCGACAGCTCTGAGATATCAAAGACGGACTGAATGCCTTCAGCGGCCATCTTCTCGCCGCCGGCGCCAATGAAACGCACCTGATCGCCAAGCTTCTCGCGTAGGGCCGCAGCCAGTCCAGCCCCGCGATCATCGCCGGACGCTTCGGTCGCAACCAGCATGACGCAAAGGGGACGGGTCATATTACTCTGGTTCCACGCCATATATAAAAAGCCCAAGTTCATCGGCCAAGGCGATGACCTGATCTCGATCTAGCACCAACAAGCGTCCAGCCTCGCCGACAATGCCCGCCAAACCCGCTGCCGCAACCCGCTGGATCGTTGCCAGCCCTATGGTTGGCATATCCACCTTGGTATCCTGTATGGGCTTTGGTGCCTTGGCCAAGACCCCGCGATAGGCCCCAGGCCGGCCACGGATAGCCCCCGGAATTTCGTTTGCAACGCGCCGCAGCATGGCATCGGTGCCCTCTTGCGCTTCGACGGCCAAAACGAGGCCATCACAGACAACCGCGCCTTGGCCTATATCGAGTTCACCAATTTTCCGGGCCACCAGCAAGGCGTGCGCAATATCTGCCCGGTGATGGGCTTGAGGTGTAATGCGTCCCAGCGCGCCTGCCCTGAGCGTCAGGTCGCTCTTGGCCTCATGGGCACCTTCGATCAGGAACCCTTCCTTGGAGAACTCTCCAAGTATGACCCGCAAAAGGGCGTCATCCCCCTTGCGGGCCGCCATGATGACCGCGGGCAAGATGGCTAAGCCGCGCAGGTCCGGCTTCAGCGAGGCGAAGTCGGGTCGACTTACATTCCCAACGAGGCAGACCGATTTACAGCCGGCACGCTTCAACAATTTGATGCATTTGCCAACCTCGGCAAGGCCGACCTCAGCGCCGGGAAAGGTGTCGAGCTCAGGACCAGCAAATCCCTTAAGTCGTGCGACGAAAACCTCCCGCCCGGCCTGTTCACAATGCTGAGCGATCTCAACCGGAAGGGTTCCACCACCCGCGATGAGGCCAAGCTTTCCCGCCACCTAGACCTCGCGCTCCGGCAGACAGAGGGGACGATTGCCTTCAGCGCGAATGAATTCAATGATCTCCATCACAGGGGCGCTGTGGCCGAAGGTCGTCGCGGTATCGTCAACGCGCTCCTGAAAGGTGCCTTCTTCGGCAAAGAGCAATCGATAGGCCGAGCGCAGCTCGGAAATCGTCTCACGGGAAAAGTCGCGACGCTTCAGGCCTACAAGGTTCAAGCCTTCAAGATGGGCGTGATTGCCCCAGACCAAACCATAAGGAATGACATCCTTGGTCACAGCCGCGAGGCCGCCGATGAAGGAATAGCGTCCGACCCGGCAATACTGGTGCACAGCCGCCAGGCCGCTCACCATGACGAAATCCCCAACATCCACATGGCCGCCAAGGGTGGCTGAGTGCGCCAGGATAACATTATCGCCCACGTGGCAGTCGTGTCCAACATGGCTGGTGGCCATGAACATGCCGTCATTGCCCACCCGGGTCACACCTCCGCCACCGGGGGTCCCGATATGCATAGTGACGTGCTCCCAGATCTTGTTCCGGTCGCCAATGATCAGCTCGGTCGGCTCGCCATTATAGCCCGTATGGTGCGGGGGCCCGCCGAGGTTTGCAAAATTGCGGACCGTGCAGTCAGACCCGATGGTGGTGTGGCCCTCGATGACCGCATGAGTCAGGATCTTCGTCCGGTCGCCGATCTTCACATTGTCGCCAACGACGCAATAAGGTCCGACGGAAACCTCCGCCCCCAGTTGTGCGCCTGGGGCGACGATGGCGGTCGGGTGGATGTCCACGCTCATGAGGTTGGGGTCTCCACCAGCATGGCGGCGTAGTCGCACTCCGCAGCCATTTTATCTCCGACCATGGCGCGACCATGGAATTTGAACAATCCGCCCCGGGCCTTTTCGACTCGCACTTCCAGCCTGAGCAAATCCCCAGGCCTAACGGGATGGCGGAACCGGCAGTTATCCACCGAGGCGAACAAGATGGTCTTGCCACGGGGATCGACATCCAGGGTCTTAGACATGAGGATGGCCCCTGACTGGGCGATGGCCTCAATAATCAAGACGCCCGGCATGACCGGATATTCAGGAAAATGTCCCTGAAAAAACGGCTCATTGAAGGTGACAGCTTTGATGCCGACAATGCTTTCGCCTGCGACATAGTCTTCGGCCCGGTCTACGAGCAGGAATGGAAAGCGGTGCGGAATCCGAATAAGGATTTCAGCGATATCGATGGATATCCCTGATTTAGCCTTGGCATCAGCGTCAGTCATTTTTCCCTCCGGACCGCGGCAGTGCCGCAGCTTTCGATAGCCAGTTCACTTCCCTGAGCCACTTCCTCAGAGGTTGGGCGGGATAGCCGCTCCAAATTTCACCAGCTGGAATATCCTTTAGCACGCCGGCCGCGCCGCCCACCTGGGCGCCATCGCCAATGCTGATGTGATCGGCGATGCCAGCTCGTCCACCGAACCGCGCACCGTCTCCGATTGTGACACTGCCCGAAACGCCAACAAAAGCTGCCATAACGCAGTTACGACCGATCTTGGTGTTGTGTCCGATATGCACAAGATTATCGATCTTGGTGTTCTCGCCAATCGAGGTGTCTTCATAGGCACCACGATCCACGGTCACCCCGGCACCAAGGGTGACCCCGTCCTGGATGATGACACGGCCCAACTGAGGAATATCGATAATGCCCGATGGACCAAGGGTTGCACCGAACCCGGCCTCGCCGATCACGGCGTTTGCATAGATCATGACGCGATCACCGATCATAGCAAAGGAGATCGATGCATTAGAGCCGATCCGACAGTTGCGACCGATAGTCACGCCGGGCCCAATAACCGTATTAGCGCCTATCTGGGTTCCCCGCCCAATTTGCGCACCTTGGCCAATGACAACCCCCGGTGCGAGGTCAACGCCGTCCTCAAGCCTGGCATCAGATGAGATGCAAGCCGTTCCAGAATGCCGGCGCGGACGATGCAGCATGAGCGCTGCCAGTGCATAAACAGCCTGTGGGTTCTTAGCGATAAGCACGGAACAATTGGCCGGTACTTCAGAGGCCAATCGAAGAGGCACCACGCAGGCCCCTGCCCCCGAAGTTTCCAAATCAGGCAGATACTTCTTATCGGCGACAAAAGTCAGGCTCTGCGAGTCTGCATGAGCGAGCACAGCCACCTTATGGATCATCAAAGCGGGGTCAGAACCAACGGCTAACTCAGCACCTGTCGCCACAGCAATGTCTGCTAGGGAGACAGGTCCAAGGTCTTCATAGAAACGAATATCAGGCATGCGATGGGATCATCCAAAAACCCGCATCGAGCCCGCGAGTCGTTCTAGTTGCCAGTTTGGCCGCCTGGGGTCGCTTGGTCCAGGCGTTCCCGATCGAAGGCGAACTGGGTGATCTTCACGTTGAGACCTGCGACCACAGACTGTGTGATGTCCATGGCAGGGTTGGCCAGCACAACCGAGTCGCGCTGCAAGAGCAGGCTGCACTTGGCTTGCTGATAGGATGCGCGGATGATCGGTTCCATTTCCTGACCAATGCGACCAATCGCTTTTTGCTGGGTGGCCTGCATTTCACGTTCCCGCAGCTGCGCTTTACGCTGCAGAGCGTTTGCCCGCAGCTGTAGGGCAGAGGTCTTTTGATCAATGCTAGCCTGATCCAGGGTTCCCCTCTGACCATCGAGCGCCTTAGCGTCCGTTGCGATCGCGGTTTGCTCGGCGCTCAGTTCAGACTGAACCTGGGTGCCGATCTGCTGAATGCGGGTCTGCACATATTTACCGACGGTCGAGGTTCCCATGGCGCCTTCAATGGAGACAATGCAGACCCCTGGCACGACGGGCCCGTGGGTCACTGCCGGAGGGGGCGGCGGCGCAGCTGCAGCTTGAGCAAAGGCAGAAGCCACACCGGTAAATGAAAGGACCGTTGCGAGCGCCACGGCCGAAGTGATCTGGGTTTTCATGGTTCTAGAAACTCGTTGCAGTGGAGAATTTGAAGGTTTCAGTCCGGTCATAATTAGCCTTGGACAGGATTTGGCTGAAGTCAAAGCGAATAGGACCCATGGGCGACTTCCACATGACAGACAAACCTGCTGACGCGCGGAGTGTCAAATCATCGTGAATATTGGGGTCGATCTTGCCGGCCGCGTCGAGCTTATCCTTGCGGTCTAACAAACCAAGGGTACCGATATCGGTAAAGAGCGCGGCCTTAATGCCGTATTGCTCCGGCAGGAAGGTGGGAATGGTCATCTCCGCCGTGCCAATCGCATAGGCCCGTCCGCCAAGTGCATCAGATCGGCCGCCATTGGTGTCCCGCGGGCCGATACCTGCAGTTTGAAAACCTCGGAAGGTATTACCGCCTTTGTAGAAGCGGTCGTTCACCCGAACCGTATCGCCGCCCCAGCCGCCAGCATAGCCAGCACTGCCCAGCAAGCTGAGAACAAAGGTCTTGTTGAACCCGTGGTACCAACCGCCTTCGAATTCAATCTTGTTATAATTCACATCCCCGCCAAGACCGGCAAAGTCTTGGGTCATGTTGAGATAGTAGCCCCGGGTTGGATGCTGCGGATCATTCCGGTGATCACTCGAAAGACCGAAGCCCACCAAAGAGGTGGTGAAATTTCCCCGCTGAGCGCAGAGCGACAAGGAGACGACTGGCTGGGAGGGATCACAATAACTGTTGTCGATCTTCACGTCGTCATTGCGCAGCACATAGCGCAACGACATTGCAGAATTCAGGGTCAGCGGGAATCCAGCCCTCAAATTCGTGCCAAGTGATGCGGTCTGATAGGCAGAATACTGTGAAAAATCATACTTGTAGGAATAGATGTCGACGCCTGCCCTCAGATTTCGGTCAAGGAACCTTGGTTCTGTAAACGACAAGTCCACCTGCTGACGGAGAGAGCCAACCGACACCCGGGCGCGAAGGTCCTGGCCGCGGCCCCGGAAATTCCGCTGGGTAACGCCAAGATCGAGAACCAACTGATCGACAGATGAATAGCCGGCGCTGAACGACAATTCCCCGGTCGGCTGCTCTTCGACCTTGACCTGAAGGTCCGTCCGATCAGGATTGGCCGTCGGAATCTCGGTAATGTTGACCTCTTTGAAGAAGCCAAGGCCTTTGATGCTATTCTTAGAGCGATCCACAAGGGCCCGATTGTAGGCATCGCCTTCAACCAGGTTCATCTCACGACGAATGACATAATCGAGGGTCTGGGTGTTGCCGACAATGTCGACCCGGTTGACGTAGACCCTGGGCCCTTCATTGACCTGGAATACGACATCCACGAGCTTTGTCTTAGGGTTAGCCGTATAACGAGGGCGCACATCCACGGAGGCAAAGCCTGCGGCACCGGCCGCAAAGGTCAGGGAATCGGTGGCCCCTTCAATGCGCTGATCCTCATATAGGTCTCCCGACTGAATCGGGACCAGTGACTGCAGAACGTCCTTGTCCAGCTTCTTGAGAGTGGTCTCCACTGTGATCTTGCCAAACTTATACTGCGGCCCTTCCTCAAGGGTGTAGCTCACCGCAAAACCGTTCTTGTCGGGTGCCAACTCAGCAACCGCTGAGACGATCCGAAAGTCGTAAAAGCCCCGATTACGGTAGTGCTTACGCAATTGTTCCTTGTCGTATTCCAACCGGTCGGGGTCGTAATTGGCATTAGTCGAAAAGAATTTGTACCAATGGGTCTGCTCGGTCACCACAACATCGCGCAGATCGTTGTCAGAAAACTCTTTATTGCCGAGGAAGTTGACGCGCAGAACCCCGCTCTTGGGGCCTTCATTGATTTCAAAAACCAAGTCGACCCGCTTTTGAGGCAGTTCGACAATCTTAGGCGTCACGGTCGCGGAAATGCGGCCGGAGCGGCGGTAAAGTTCGATTATCCGCTGGATATCCGATTGGACCTTGGACTTCGTGAAAATGCCCCGTGGACGTACGGTCACTTCATCACGAAGCTTGTCTTCCTTGAGCCCACTGTTTCCTTCAAACACCACCTTATTAATGATGGGGTTTTCCACCACATTGATGATCAGGTCACCGTTCGAAAACGACACCTTCACATCGGAAAACAAATCTGTGCGGAAAAGCGCTTTAAGCGCCAAGTCGATTTTCGCAGCATTAACCGCATCCCCTGTTTGGACAGGAAGATAGGAGAGCACGGTCGATTGCTCGATCCGCTCATTGCCTGCAATTAGGACGCGCTCAACAACGCCTTCCTGTAAGGGCGCCTGCCCCTGCGCCTGAGCAGAGATAGGGACAAGTACAGCGGTCGACCCTAATACAAGGGCGAGGCCGGAGGCGAGCGCGGCGCTCGAAGCGCGGGTTCTATGCATCGTTTCAGCCGTCAACGGGAATAGGAAGCGAGTCAGAGGAACAGACCGCCGATGAATTTGAACACCTGCGATTGCTGCAGATCGTTCCATGTCGCGAACAACATCAAACCGAGCACCAGCGCAAGGCCAACACGAAAACCTGCCGCCTGAATATGAGCAGAAACAGGTCGGCTGGTGGCAGCTTCAATTGCGTAAAACATCAGATGTCCGCCATCGAGTACAGGAACAGGCAGGAGGTTCATAAAGCCGATTCCGACCGAGATTATGGCGGCGAACTTCAATAGATTGCCACCGCCGAATAAAAGTAGGGATTTGAGGTTCGGGGCAGCTTCGGCGCTGGCCTTGACCAAATTACCGGTCATGTGCGCGATGCCCAAGGGGCCGTGGAGTTGGTCGGCCGAAATCTGCCCCGTCAAAATACGACCTAGACCAAAAACACTCATCTGCAGCGTCCGCCAAGTTTGCCGGGTACCGGCCACAAGCGCCGACCAAGGGTCATATTTTACGACCACAAAGTCTTTTGGATCCTGGTTCGGGGCGATCCCCAACTGGCCGATCCGCTGCTCTCCCGCGATTGAGTCAGATACCGACTTCCAACGCGGGGTCGCAATGATGGAGATATTTTCATGGCCCCGCTGAACGATAAAGAGTGTCGGTAGGCCGCCTCGTATTTGGACGACTTCCTGCACATCATCAAAGGCGCGCACATTGCGACCATCCGCACGCACGATAAGATCCCCAGCCTTGAAACCTGCCGCTTCAGCAGCGCTCCCTGGAACAATCTGCGCAACTCTTGCAGGAAGCTGATGCGCTCCGAAAACCAAAAGAATTGTCGTGAAAATCACGATCGCCAGAACGAAATTCGCCGCAGGGCCAGCAACGGTGATGAAGGCGCGCTGCCACAAAGGTTTGAAGTGAAAATACCGCCCGACGGCAGCCGCACCCTCGGACTTGATGATGTCCTGCCGTAGCTGGTTCAGGTCATTCTGGTCTGGAACACTTGCCGCATTCTCGTCCCCGGCAAATCGCACATAGCCACCCAAAGGGATCCAGCCAATCCGCCATTGCACCCCTGATCTATCGCGCCAGGACGCCAGAGCATGACCAAACCCAATTGAAAACTGGTCAATCGCAACACCACAGGCTTTGGCGGCGAGGAAGTGACCAAGTTCATGAACTGTAATGATCAAGGTCAGGAGGAGCAGCCATGGCAGGCTGTAGATGACGGCATCCTGTAGGAAGGAGATCATGGCTTCATCCTCTAGGCATGCTTCGCCGAGAGGCGCGCAAGAACGCCCTGCGCCACCCTGCGGGCCACAACTTCAACCTCCCGCACGTCATCCAGCGCATCGCTTGTGTCATCCTCAGAGAGGCTACTGGCCTCAACCTGATTTAGGGTATCGCCTACGATTGCGGCAATATCGAGAAACCCCACCCTATGGTCAAGAAAAGCCGCGACGGCGATCTCATTGGCAGCATTTAATACGGCTGGCGCGTGACCTCCTGCGGCCAAAGCCGCCTTTGCCAAGCTTAACGCGGGAAACCGATCCAAGTCTGGTACCTCGAACGTCAGGTCGCCGGTGGTCGTGAGATCCAGCCTAGGTGCAGGCCAACGCATGCGATCAGGCCAAGCTAGAGCACAGGCAATGGGAGTGCGCATGTCCGGCGCACCAAGCTGGGCTAGGGTGGAGCCATCTGCATACTCCACAAGACTGTGGATAATGGATTGTGGATGAACAATCACATCGACCTTCTCGGGCGGCATTCCAAACAGATAGGCCGCCTCAATCATTTCTAGGCCCTTATTCATCATGGTCGCAGAATCCACCGAAATCTTCCGGCCCATGCTCCAATTAGG
>CAITHQ010000253.1 GCA_903892305.1 uncultured Alphaproteobacteria bacterium | reverse complement strand
GGTCCAAATCAGTTTCAAAATAACGCTTGGGCAGAGCCATGAGCTCGGCGACTTCAGCGGCCGGCCGGCTCCAATTCTCAGTCGAAAAGCCGAAAATCGTCAGACACTTGACACCGAGCTCAGGGGCGGCAGAGACAGTGCGTTTCAGCGCTTCAACACCGGCCCTATGCCCCAGGGTGCGCGGCATACCACGACGCTTGGCCCATCGGCCATTGCCGTCCATGATGATCGCCACATGAAGGGACGTCCCGGTCGGCTCTGAAGGGCTGAGCGCCATTTGTGTCCTCGTCGGTCCAGGAAGTAGCCGACTTATACCTGCATGATCTCTTGTTCTTTAATTTTCAAGGCGTCGTCCACCCGCTTCACAGCTTCATCTGTGAACTTCTGGATATCCGCCTCCATCTTCTTCTGATCATCCTGGCTGATGACCGAGTCCTTCTCCGCTTTTTTCAGGTCGTCATTGGCTTCCCGGCGCACATTTCGGATGGCGACCTTCTGGTGCTCCGCATACTTGCCCGCCACCTTGACCAGGTCTTTGCGCCGCTCCTCCGTCAGAGGTGGAATAGGAATACGCAGGGTCTGGCCCTCGACGACGGGGTTTAGACCCAGTCCCGCATTACGGATGGCCTTTTCGACCGCAACGGCAACGCCCTTATCCCAGATGCTGACCGTAATGGACCTAGCCTCAGGCACACTTACCGCGCCGACCTGGCTGATGGGGACCATCGCGCCATAGGCCTCGACCATCACTTGATCGAGCAAGCTTGCCGAGGCGCGGCCTGTCCGCAAACTGCCGAACTCGTCCTTCAAGGCGACAATCGCCTTATCCATGCGATCCTTATATTTCGAAAGGACCGGCTTCTCTGCTGCCGCCATGAGACCTGCTCCCAATAAAAAAATTTGTCTAAGCTATGGTCGTGAAGACCCCTTGGCCCTTCAGCACTTTCATGAAGTTGCCACGCTCGCGGATGGAAAACACCACGATCGGAATGTGATTGTCGCGCATGAGGGCGATAGCTGACGCATCCATCACCTTTAGGTCCTGCGCCAGAACATCATGATAGCTGAGGGTGTCATACCGCTTGGCTGTCGGATCCTTCTTAGGATCAGCCGTGTAGACACCATCCACAGAGGTGCCTTTGAATAAGGCCTCGCAACCCATTTCCGCAGTCCGAAGCGCGGCAGGCGTATCGGTGGTAAAGAAGGGTGCCCCAAGGCCTGCGGCGAAGATCACCACCCTGCCCTTTTCCAAGTGGCGCATGGCACGGCGACGAATGAAGGGTTCGCAAACTGCGTCCATCGGAATGGCGGACTGGACCCGGGTATCGACGCCAGCCTTTTCAAGTGCCCCTTGCAGGGCCAGGGCGTTCATGACCGTCGCGAGCATGCCCATATAGTCGGCGCTGGCCCGGTCCATGCCCTTCCCCGCGAGGGAGACGCCGCGAAAAATATTGCCACCGCCGACCACCAAACAAAGCTCGACACCGGCGTCCACGACTTCCTTGATATCTTCGGCGACCGCTTCAATCGTCTTGGTGTCGATGCCGAACATGGCATCACCCATCAGGACCTCTCCGGACATCTTCAAGAGGATCTTCTTGTAGCGCGGCTGACCGGTCATGGGCTGTCTCGAGAATCTAAACTGTCGTCTACATAAACCAAGGGCGTGGTGCGCGTCGAACGCACCACGCCCCAAAGTGCATAGGTTTCTTCGGAACTAGCCTTGGCCGGTCATCGAAGCCACTTCGGCGGCAAAATCATCGACCTTTTTTTCGATCCCGTCCCCGAGACCAAAGCGCACATATCCCTTCACGGTCACCGGTGAGCCGGTTTCCTTGGCGGTTTCTGCGATCAGTTGTTCGATGGTCTGATCTGGGTTCATGACGAAGGACTGCTTGAGCAGGACGACTTCTTCGTAGAACTTGCGGATCCGGCCTTCGACCATCTTTTCGACCACGGCCGGCGGCTTGCCAGACTCCAGGGCCTGCTCGGTGAAGATCGCCTTTTCGCGCTCTACAGCGGCCTGATCCAGGTCGTCGGTGGACAGGGACAAAGGGTTGGTGGCCGCAACGTGCATGGCGATCTTGCGACCCACGTCAGCCAGCTTGGCCTGATCGCCAGCCCCTTCCAGGGCCACGAGCACGCCAATCTTGCCAACATCGGGACCAACCGAGGCATGGACGTATGACGCCACTGCCCCTTGGGCCACGGTGAGTTGCTTAACCCGACGCAGGTTCATGTTCTCGCCAATAGTGGCGATCATGTTGGTGACCATATCGTTCACGGTCTCGCCGCTCGCGACCTTGGCCCCGCCAAGCGCTTCGATCTCGCCCTGGTCCAGAGCCGCAACGCCAATAGAGCGGGCGGCGATCTGGAAGGTTTCGTTCCGGGCCACGAAATCGGTTTCAGCGTTAAGCTCGATGACCGCGCCGGTCATGCCCGCGCCGTCAGCGCGAACTGCGGCTGAGACAAGCCCTTCAGCAGCAACGCGGTCAGACTTCTTCGCGGCCTTGGCCAGACCCTTGGTCTTCAGCCAGTCCATGGAGGCTTCGATGTCGCCATTATTTTCCTGCAAGGCTTTCTTGCAGTCCATCATGCCAACGCCAGATTTTTCGCGCAGTTCCTTGACCAGCGCTGCGGTGATTTCCGCCATGGTCAGCTCCTTCCGTCAGATTGTAATGAGCGATGCCCGAAGACACCGCCCGTTGAATACGCCATCGATGTGACAACCAACCTACCGAGCCAAGCTGTGGCTCGGGAGACCTGGTAGAACCCTAGCCTGAACCGGCTTTAAGCTTCCGGAGCCGCAACCTCTGCGACCGCCTCTTCCATTGTGGTCGGCGCCGGAGCCGAAGTCTCAACTACCGCAGGGGCAGGCTCGGGTGTCAGCTCCCGGGCCAGGGTCGGCTCGATGGGAGCAACCGAAGCACCGATATCAACGCCAGAGGCAGACGCGCCAGCGGCCAGACCATCGAGAATGGAATCGGCCAGAAGGTCGCAGTAGAGCTGGATGGCGCGGGCCGCGTCATCATTGCCCGGAATCGGGTAGTTGATGCCGTCTGGATCGCAATTGGTGTCGAGGATAGCGATCACCGGAATGCCCAGCTTCTTGGCCTCCAGAATGGCGATGGCTTCCTTGTTGGTGTCGATCACGAACATCAGGTCGGGAATGCCACCCATGTCCTTAATCCCGCCGAGGGACAGTTCCAGCTTGTCGCGCTCGCGAGTCAGCTGCAGCAGTTCCTTCTTGGTACGATTGCCCGGATCGCCGTCCAGAACGCCCTCAAGTTCGCGCAAACGTGCGATGGAGCCTGAAACGGTGCGCCAGTTGGTGAGCGTACCGCCCAGCCAGCGGTGATTGACGTAATACTGCGCGCAGCGTTTTGCGGCCACAGAGACGGGGTCCGAAGCCTGACGCTTTGTGCCAACAAACAGGACGCGTCCGCCCGAAGCCGCCACGTCGCGGGCCTTGACCAGCGCCTGATGCAGCAAGGGGATCGACTGTGAAAGGTCGAGGATGTGGATATTGGATCGGCTGCCAAAGATGTAGCGATCCATCTTCGGATTCCAGCGATGGGTCTGGTGGCCGAAGTGTGCACCAGCTTCTAGGAGCTGACGCATAGAGAAGTCGGGAAGTGCCATGTCGAATGGTCCTCTTTTTCCGGTTAGCCTCCGCAGACAAACCCTCCGAAAGGAGGACCGGAATGGAAAACGCCGGGATGACTCCCCGACCCTCGCCAAACGCCTGCGTGTGGAATGGTCGCCGACTTAGGCGCAAACGGTTGAAAAGGCAAGTCCGCCGACGGCCATCCAGCCACTCAGGGCTCAAACCGATATGGCCAAAGCCCGGTCGGATTAAAGGTCTTCCACGAAGACCACCCCCGGCGAAGTCTTAAGCGCCCCGCGCACAGCACCATCTAGGGTGAAGCGCCCTGGCAGCTTGAGCTCGACCTCGCGGCCACCGTCAATAGCGGCGACGAGGATGATTTCGCCACCTCGGGAATTAGAGAGGCCTTCTAGACGGGCCTTGAGGGCATCAATTTCGGCACTACGAGGTGTGACATGGACCCGAAGACCCGCCACCGCATTCTCAATGGCCTTTTCAATCGGCTCGGCGTCGTCGCCAAAGAACCGCACCTCCCCGTCCCGTGCCTTGGCCCGCACCTTGATACATACAGCGCGGCCAGGCTCAAGAAAGTCTCGGCACTTACGCAGGGCTTCTGGCGGAAAGAGCACCTCATACTCCCCCGTTGGATCTGAAAGCGTCACGAAGGCGAACTTTTCGCCGCTGGACTGAGACGCCCGCTCCTGCCGACGGCGGACGACGCCAGCCATGCGAAAAGCCTCCGCTCCAGCCTCAGCCTTGGGAATGACATCGGCCAAGAGGTCCGTGCGCTTACGGCGCAGGGCTGTAACCATGTCATCCAGGGGGTGGCCCGAAAGATAGAAGCCAACAGCTGCCAATTCCTCATCCAACCTCTGGGTCGGGGTCCAGGAATCTACCTTGGGCAGGCGTGGCCGCTGGGCGTCCAGCTGATCACCGCCGAACAGCGAGCCTTGCGCCGATTGCCGTTCCGCCGCCATGCTCTGACCATAGGCAACTAAACTGTCGGCCGCGGCGAAGATCTGGGCACGGTTGGGGTGGATGGAGTCAAAGGCACCGGCCCGGGCCAGGGTCTCAAAGGTCCGCTTATTTACCTGCCTGGGGTCAATGCGCTCAACAAAATCAAAAATGTCTCGGAAGGGTCCACCTTCACGGCGGACCTCGACCACATGCTCCATGGCTTGAAGACCGACATTGCGGATACCGCCTAGGGCGTAAAGCACCTGGCCATCTAAGACGTCGAAGTCACCACTGCTGAGATTAACATCCGGGGCTCGTACAGGCACGCCGAACCGCTTGGCGTCCTGATAAAACACCGCCAGCTTATCGGTGTTTGAAATATCGAGGCTCATGGAGGCAGCGAAGAACTCCACCGGGGCATTGGCCTTAAGCCAGGCCGTCTGATAGCCGATCAGGGCATAGGGGGGCGGCATGGCCTTTGTTGAAGCCATAGCCGGAGAACTTGGACATTAGGTCAAACAGAGTCTGGGCGAGGTCCGCAGGTACGCCACGTTCTGCGGCTCCTGACGAGAACCGCTCCCACTGCTTGTCCATCTCCTCTTTTTTCTTCTTGCCCATTGCGCGACGCAGAAGGTCGGCTTCACCAAGGCTATAACCCGCCATAAGACGGGCAATGCTCATCACCTGTTCCTGGTAAACGATCACCCCGTAGGTGTCGGCCAGCACCGGTTCGAGCAGAGGGTGATAGACATTCATCGGCTTGCGACCGGCCTTCACGTCCACATAGGCCGGAATGGAGTCCATAGGCCCCGGCCGGTAGAGCGAGATCAGGGCGGTCACTTCCTCAAGGGAGTTGGGCCGCAGTTGGCGCAGGGTATCGCGCATGCCCTGACCTTCCAACTGGAAGACCCCAACCGTCTGACCAGAAGCCATCAGTTCGTAGGATTTGCTATCGTCCAGGGGCAATTTCTCGAGGACAAAATCGGCCCCTCGCTTGGCCAGGTGTTTCATCGCCCGGTCAATCACGGTCAGGGTTTTAAGGCCCAGGAAGTCGAACTTCACCAACCCGGCGCTTTCCACCCACTTCATGTTGAACTGGGTGGCAGGCAGCTCTGATCTCGGATCACGATAGAGAGGCGAGAGCTCCGTCAAGGGCCGGTCGCTAATCACCACGCCTGCGGCGTGGGTTGAGGCGTTCCGATAAAGGCCTTCCAGCTTCAGGGCGATTTCCAAGAGCTGGGCGACCGCTTCGTCATCCTCCTTGGCCTGCCTTAGGCGCGGCTCGATCTCGATGGCCTTGGCCAGGGTTACGGGATTTGCAGGATTGGCAGGCACCATCTTGGCCAATCTGTCCACTTGACCAAGGGGCATTTGCAGAACGCGCCCGACGTCGCGGAGCACGGCTCGCGCTTGCAAGGTGCCAAAGGTGATGATCTGCGCCACCCGGTCGCGGCCATATCTCTGCTGCACATAGCCAATCACCTCTTCCCGCCGCTCCTGGCAGAAGTCGATGTCGAAGTCGGGCATGGAGACCCGCTCTGGATTTAGGAAGCGCTCGAAGAACAGCCCGTAACGGAGGGGGTCTAGACCCGTGATCAACAAACTCCAGGCCACCAGTGAGCCAGCCCCAGACCCCCGTCCCGGACCAACCGGAATGCCATGCGCCACGGCCCATTTCATAAAGTCCGAGACAATTAGGAAGTAACCTGAGAATCCCATGGACTGAATGACGCCGATCTCAAGCTCCAGACGCTCCCAATAGGCCGCCTCTGGCTTGGCCAATTCGATGGAGGCCAGCCGCGCCCGCAGCCCCTCACGGGCCTGGGCCTCAAGTTCTTGGGCCTCTGTCCGCCCCTCGGCGGTGGGAAAACTTGGCAGGATCGGGTTGCGCTTCTCAACCATGAAGGCACAGCGCCGGGCGATATCAATGGTGTTATCACAGGCCTCAGGAAGGTCAGCGAATAAGGTCCGCATATCCTGCGCGGACTTAAACCAATGTTCTGGGGTAACCCGCCGCCGATCGTCCTGGCCGATAAAGGCCCCGTCAGCGATGCAGAGCAGGGCTTCATGGGCGCTGTAGAGATCTGGCGTTCCGAAATAAACGTCATTGGTCGCCACAAGGGGTGCGTCGTTGGCATAAGCGAAGGCCACAAGACCGGGTTCAGCCACAGCCTGACTATGCAGACCGTGACGCTGGAGTTCCACGTAGAAACGGTCGCCAAATACAGCCTGCATGGTCGCTAGGGCCGCATCACCTTCGTCGGACTTACCAGCAGCATAAAGGGGGTCAACAGGACCATCCGGGCCGCCAGACAGCAGAATAAGACCCTCCGCACAGGCCACCACCATGTCCCATGGGACGGAAGGCTCTTCGGTGGCCTCGGCCTCCAGGAAAGCGTAAGACGACAGCTTCGAAAGGTTGAGATAGCCAGCTTCGTTTTGCGCCAGAAGC
>CAITHQ010000252.1 GCA_903892305.1 uncultured Alphaproteobacteria bacterium | reverse complement strand
GGGGCGAAAATCTGATAGGCATGGGCGGAGAACCCATAGATCGCCACCCGATATTGCTGATCAACCATCGAGTTCTTCTTCAACTCATCAATCATATTTCCAAGCGCAGCGGCGACGACGTCGACCCTGGTCACAACGCCATAGCCATGCAGCGTGGTCTCAGACCCATGACAGGCGAGATAACATCCAGTCTTTTGGAGCATCAAAACCTGGTCGGCGTCGGAGGCCCCCATCAACATGGACGAAGACGTATCGACAACGATCACGACGTCCACATAGTTTGGTGTCGCTGATTTACTGGTCGAGGCACCTGAAATCGTGACCTGATTAACCCCAAACATTCCCGCCATTACGGTATTCACCTGGGCCGTAAAACTCACAGTCGTTGAGACGCTGGCGCCGGTTACCGCCGCATCATAAGTGGGGGTTACAGTAACTCCATCTCCAAAATTAGCCTTGCTGAGGTTGGCTTCAAATAGGGCCTGAGCTGCTGCCTTGGCCTTGGTGGCGTCATAGCTGTAGTTCACGCCATCAAACACGACGTTCTTGCCGACCCCCGCAAGGGAGGCTTGGTCGGCCATTTCCTGAAGCCTGTGCTTGATTGAGCTGCCCCGCTGGAAATCAACGGCGAACCCGGCCAGCATCATGGTTGCGGAAAAGGTCAAGGCAAAGATGATCGCGACATTCCCACCCTTCGCAGAGCAAAACTGACGCATACGGCTCAAGAGGCCACTGCCAAATTTGTATCGCATGGTCACAACAACTGAATTCAGGTTCTAGCCTGACACTGCGATGGATAGGCAATTGACCTTAATGTTCGATTGAAATTTCACGCGAATTTTCTGCATTGTGCCCTTAACCTCTGCAGATTGAGTTTTAGAGGCCGTTTGCCGACACCCGACTTGGCCAGTAGTGTGTCGCGCAAATTGTCATCGGAGAGCTCATGTCACAGCAAAAGGACGCGACGCCTTACACCTTGGCCGCCCACGCCGCCCTTGAGCACGTCCTGCCTGTAGATGACGGCCAGGATTTCGCCGATGCCCGCCGGGGCTTTCAAGGCACCCTGCCCGATGCGACCATCACGGGCCCAAATGGAAACATCGTCTGGAGCCTAAAGCCCTTTGATTTTCTGGAGGGAGAACGGCCAGACACGGTCAATCCCAGTCTTTGGCGGCAAGCTCGGCTCAACGCTATTCATGGGTTGTTCGAAGTTACGCCCGGCATCTATCAGGTGCGGAATTTCGACATTTCCAACATCACCTTCATCGAGGGCAAGACCGGCTATATCGTCATTGACCCTCTGATCTCCGAAGAAACCGCCCGGGCGGCCCTCGCCCTCATGCGCGCCCACCGCGGCGACAAGCCGGTAACCGCGGTGATCTATACCCACAGCCATGTCGACCACTATGGCGGGGTCATGGGCGTGCTGTCTGACGAAGACATCCGCAACGGCCTGCGGATCATCGCCCCCGAAGGGTTCCTGGCCGAAGCCGTCAGCGAGAACGTCCTGCTGGGCAATGTCATGGGCCGCCGGGCCACCTACATGTATGGGGCAACCCTGCCCAAGGGCCCACGGGGCCACGTGGATTCAGGCCTGGGCAAGACGGTGTCGACCGGCAAGGTCACCCTGGTTCCGCCAACAGAGAGCGTCTCGACCACCGGATCGCGCCTGACCGTCGACGGCGTCGACATCGTCTTCCAGGTGACCCCGGACACTGAAGCCCCGGCTGAGATGAACTTCTTCTTCCCGCAGTTCCGGGCGCTGTGCATGGCCGAGAATTGTACCTGTAACCTGCATAATCTCTACACGCCGCGGGGGGCCCTGGTGCGCGACGCCCGGTCGTGGAGCCACTATATCGACGAAGCTTCGGCAATGTTTTGCGAGGACACCGATGTTCTCTTTGCCAGCCACCATTGGCCGCGCTGGGGACAGGACCGAGCGCGGGAGTTCCTGGCCAAGCAGGGTGACCTCTACAAGTTTATCCACGACCAGACCCTACGCTTGGCCAATCATGGCCTAAACCCCACCGAGATCGCCGAGCGCCTGCGCCTGCCGCCCAGCCTGGAGGCCGAATGGCATACCCGGAGCTATTACGGGACGCTCAATCACAATGCCAAGGCGGTCTATCAACGCTATCTGGGCTGGTTCGATGGCAATCCCGCCAACCTGCACAAGCACCCGCCCGTCGAAGCCGGCACCCGCTATGTGGCCCTGGCTGGGGGCGCAGACGCCCTGCTGGCCCAGGCTCAGGAGGCCTTTGACCAAGGCGACTATCGCTGGGTGGCCGAACTCGTGAACCATCTGGTCTTCGCCGAGCCCGACAATGTTGAGGCCCGAACCCTGCAGGCCAATGCCCTTGAGCAGATGGGCTATCAGGCCGAGTCCGGTCCCTGGCGCGCCTTCTACCTGACCGGCGCTCAGGAACTGCGCAATCCCATGCCGAAGTCGGCCAAGCCAAGGCAGAGCTCCGCCGGCCAGCTTCGCGCCCTGCCCGCCGCAAGCCTTTTAGAGGCCCTGGCCGTTAGGCTGAACGGCGATGAGATTGGTATCCGCACCTTCGCCTTCAACCTGACCTTCACTGAGACGGGCGAGGTGTTTAGTCTCAGCGTCCGAAATGGCGTTATGCACCATGCCCCGGGCCGGTCGGTCGGCCCAGCTGCGGAGGTCTCCCTCACCTGCGCAGCCCTGATCGCCCTGCTGATCGGCGAAACCACAATGGCGGATGCCATGGCGGCGGGGAGGGTTTCAGGAAACACCGGGGCGTTTCAGGACCTGCTCAGCCTGCTGGACCAGTTCGACTTCTGGTTCGAGATCATCGCGCCCTAGGACCTGGATACCGGCGGCATAGACCTGATGCGGCCCATCCACCCCACCGGTCACCCCGGCGGAGGCCGGGGTCCAGTTCGTAAGGCTCAGTCTTGCATGCAAGCCCTGGGAGCAGCCTCTCCGGATAGGGTGTGACCTATGACCTGGATACCAGCCTCCGCCGGTATGACCGGGAGTGGCTGGTCGATCGCGGGCTATCCTCAAAACACCGGTCACCCCGGCGGAGGCCGGGGTC
>CAITHQ010000251.1 GCA_903892305.1 uncultured Alphaproteobacteria bacterium | reverse complement strand
CCTGATTGAAGACGAAGCCACAATGGAGGTCGCCGCGGCATGAGCGGACTCAAACTCTCAGGCCGTTCACTCAGCGCGGGTGACATCTATATCGAGCGTTTCCAGGGTGAAGGTGACCCGCTGGCATCCCGTTCGGGTTCGCGTCCGTACGTTGACCCTCAGGCCAGTGTCCACGACTGTATCCTAGGGCCTTGGACCCGCGTGGGTGGACGCACCAGTCTGTCGGAGGTGTCCATGGGCGCCTACAGCTATATTGTCACAGACTCCAGCGCCGCCTACTCGGACATCGGTAAGTTCTGCTCAATTGCCCGCGATGTGCGTATCAATCCTGGCAACCATCCGACCTGGCGCGCCGCCCAACACCATTTCAGCTACAGGGCTGTGTCCTATGAGCTGGGAGAAGCTGACGACGACGCCTTCTTTGATTGGCGGCGGTCCCATGACGTGACCATTGGCCATGATGTCTGGATTGGCCATGGTGCAACCATATTGGCCGGCGTGTCTGTGGGAACCGGCGCTGTAGTCGGGGCCGGGGCCGTGGTCTCCAAGGATGTCGCGCCCTTCACTATTGTCGGCGGTGTGCCGTCTCATCCCATCAAAGAGCGGTTTCCTAAGCCTATACAGGATGGTTTACTCGTTCTCGAATGGTGGCATTGGGAGCATAATCGCTTGGCTGGCGCACTGGAAGATTTCCGAGAGATGGATGCCGAAGCGTTCCTCGAGAAACATGCCTGACAGCGGTCGCTTGATCCTTGTGGTTGGTCCCTCCGGGGTGGGGAAAGACACCCTGATTGAGGCCGCGAAAAGCCGTGGGCTAAGCGGTGTGCGAATTGTGAGACGCGATATTACCCGCCCTGCCGACCTGGGTGGCGAAGACTATGCGTCGGTCAATGAGGCCGTCTTTGAACAGCGCCAGACCGCTGGGCATTACGTCCTCAGTTGGGGGGCCCATGGTCTCCGCTATGGCATTCCGGCCGATATTCTGGGGGATTTGTCCGAGGGCCGAACGGTGGTTGCCAACGTCTCTAGGGCTGTGCTCGCCGAAGCCCGCCGCAGGTTTGAAAACCTGCTGATTGTCTCTGTTACAGCGCCATCCGATGTCATTCGGTCTCGCCTGCAAGCCCGTGGTCGCGAGACCGATACCGAGATCGAGGGCCGTGTCGCCCGCGCGGCAGAGTTCGTGGTTGACGGCACTGACGTCATCGAATTGCGCAATGACGGCCCGCGCGAGGCCGCCGTTTCGGCCTTTGTCACGCTTCTCTAGCCGCTGGCGTCAGGACTGGCCAAATGTCATCCGACCGATGATGTCGAAGGGACTTTCGCGATCAGGCTGTCGGAAAATGGCTATGCCGTCAAACAGGTGAGGCCCAGCATCTTTGTGGAAGTGATCCGACAGAACTGCACCTATCCGGTCCGAGAGATTCTCATCGCGGATGGCACCGGTCAGGGTCATATGGAAGCGGAATTCATCAAATATGTAGGGATAGCCCCAGGTCAGCAGCTTCTGGTCCTGATCCTCGGTCAGCTTCGCCCGCCGACGTCGGGCAATGTCATGGTCGGTCAGCGGGGCCCGAAACGGGTCAAACGCCTTCACACAGGCTTCGTGGAGGGCTGACATGTCCTTGGAGGGCTCCCTGAGACGAAGCGCATGAAACAGGCCAATGCGGTCAGGGGTGATGGTCGCCGAGAATCTAGGTCTGGTTCTGGCGAACTCTTTTGCGAAGGTCAGGAGATCGGCTTCGGACGCGGTTTCTGAAAGCTCAAAGGGTGCCTTTAAGGTTGCATGAAACCCGTAGCCCCTCGGGTCTGACGTCAGGGTGTCGAGGTCCAGCCCTTCAAGCGCTGGAAAGTCCGGACGACTCTTAGGCTCGCCGCTATAGGCGTCTCGGCCAAGCCAGGCCGAGGCCTTTTGCCAGAGATCACTGTCCTGCTCTGGCGCATAATAGATGGCGTAGCGAGGGCTCATGCGACCCGCATGCCCTCCCGCCACACTTCCTTGGGTGTTGGCCAGCCCTGAGCGCCACGGGAAACTCGAAGAAGGTCTGCCCGCTGTCCGGGTGCAATCTCACCGCGGTCCCTTAGACAGACGCTGCGGGCCGGATTGACGGAGACCGTGGCCATCGCCTTTTCAGGAGCCCATCCCATCAGGCTTATCATCAGAAATGCTGACCTAAGCATGGACATGGGCACATAGTCGGAGGCGATGATATCGAGGAGATCAGCCTCCGCGCAGGCCCGCGCGCTTAGGTTTCCTGAATGGCTTGAACCCCGAACAAAGTTTGGTCCGCCCATTGCGTTCATCATGCCCAGTTCCCGCGCACGCCGTGCAGCCTCTAGGGTAACCGGAAATTCCGAGATGGTGCAGCCATCCTGGTGGGCCTCCTCAACATGGTCTAGCGTGGCATCATCATGGGCAGCCAGTGGAACACCAGTTTCTTTGGCGAGGGTTACCACCTTGCGTCTGTTCTCGATAGCGACAGAGGGGTCTCGTCCTTCAAAGCGGAAGGTCATCATATTCGAGATCTCTTCAGCACTGTGACCGGCTTCTGCAAGATTCCTTTGCATTCGACCGACATCTGACACTTGCCGCTGCCCGGGCGTGTGGTCCATGACGGACAGAAGTCGAAGCTTAGGATGGTCCCGAAACGGTGCAACGAGGTCCATGAGTTCCGGATTGGTCACTTCACACCTAAGGTGCAGTAGATGGTCCGCCCTTAGCGCGCCATCTTTCGCTGCCGCGTCCATGGCCTCAATCATCGGCGCAAGCGCAGTTTTTCGATCCAGGCCGTCCTTTGATCCGTGCAAGGCGAGGCTGTCCAGGACGGTCGTAATCCCGGCCGAGGCACATTGGCCATCCTGCGCCAGGGCTGCGCCATAAGCATCCCAGAGTGCACCCGGACGGGGCTGGTAATGCTTTTCAAAGTTGTCGGTATGAATGTCGACGAGACCTGCAATCAGGATGTCGCCGCTCCAGTCAAGAACACCTTTGCCGGCTGACGCTCGCGGTTCAATGGCGACAATGTGCCCGTCTCGGACAATTATATCCCCGCTGATCTGTCCCTCGGGGGTGATCACCTCTGGGCAGAAAATCCGTATTTCATCCTGCAGCATGATTAGGCAGCCGCCTTGAATTCAGCGACGGGGAAAAGGCGTGTGGCGACAGCGTCCCGGACATCTAGGTCATGGAAGATGCCAATCATTGCCGCACCGCCATCCAGGGCTTCCTGAATGAGATCAACAACAATCGCCCTGTTCTCGGCGTCCAGCGAGGCCGTGGGTTCATCGAGCAGCAGCACCGGATATTGGCGTATGAAGCTGCGGGCGATATTTACCCTTTGCTGCTCGCCGCCGGAAAACGTTGCGGGCGGCAGGCGCCAGTGGGCTTCAGGCAGCCTCAACGCCGACAGCATTTTGGCGGCTCGCGCCTCGGCTTCTGCTGGATTAACCCCATTTTCTAGCAGGGGCTCCATGACTAGGCGCAATGTGGAAATCCGCGGGATCACCCTCAGGAACTGGCTGACATAGCCAAGGGTGCGGCGGCGGATATCGAGAATGGTGTGCGGGCTAGCCTGGGTTATGTCCACATATTCGCCGTCGTGCAGAACCCTGACGGACCCAGTCGTCGGGCTATAGTTTCCGTAGATTGAGCGCATGAGGGTGGATTTCCCCACACCGGAGTCCCCCGACAAGACCAGACACTCCCCAGCGGATACCTCCATACGAAGCTTGCTGAAGACGGGAATGACGGCTGAATCGGCATTGTGCAGAACGAAGGTCTTGCTCAGATCTTCGACGACGATAAGCGGCTTGGTGGGCGAGGACATGGCGGCCTAGATTTGTAGAACGGAAGAGACGAGGAGCTGGGTATAGGCGTGCTGGGGGTCATCGAGGACCTGATCGGTCAGGCCGGTTTCGACCACTTGACCGCGACGCATGACCAGGAGCCTGTCGGCCATTAGCCTGGCGACTGCCATGTCATGGGTGACGATGATCACCGCTAGGTCCAGGTCGCGCACCAGCTCGCGGAGCAGGTCAAGCAGGCGAGCCTGGACCGAAACATCCAGCCCACCCGTAGGCTCGTCCATGAAGACCAGCTTGGGTCCATGAATGAGGTTGCGAGCGACCTGAATGCGCTGCTGCATGCCACCTGAGAAATTACGCGGCTTGTCATCGATCCGGGTCGTGTCCAGCTCGACCCGAGATAGCCAGTCCAGGGTTGCCTGGCGCATGGCCCCATAGTGCCTCTGGCCCATATTCATGAGGGGTTCGGCGACATTGGCACCACCAGAGACCCGCATACGCAGGCCGTCACGGGGGTTCTGGTGAACAAAGCCCCAGTCTTCTCTCTGCATCCGCCGACGATCAGGTTCTGACAGGGTGTAAATGTCGCGGAGACCGAACCGGCGCGTATCGAACTCTATCCGCCCCGCAGATGGTGGCAGACGTCCAGATAGACAGTTCAGCAAGGTCGTCTTGCCTGAACCACTCTCACCGACGATGCCGAGGACTTCACCGGGGCGCATTTCGAAACTGACGTCCATGCAGCCTGGTATGTGCCCGTACCACTTTGACAGGCCATCCACCTTCAGCAGCGGTGCCGCTTCAACTTTAGAAATCGCATTCATAGCGCAGCCTCCGCTTCGCCTTGTGCCAGCTGGTGGCCGGCCATGGGTCCAACATGACCCTCCGCTCGCCGCTGGCCGCAATGATGGCTGTCCGAACACACGAACATTTTGGTGCCAACATCATCGAGCACCACTTCGTCGAGGTAGGCGTCGTCGGCACCGCACAGGGCACAGCTCTCTTCCCAGGTCTGAACTTCGAAGGGGTAGTCCTCGAAGTCCAGGCTTCGCACCTGGGTGTGAGGCGGGACTGCGTAGATCCGCTTCTCTCGGCCGGCACCGAACAGCAGGATAGCCTCGTTGTCGTCCATCTTCGGGTTGTCAAACTTGGGAATTGGTGAGGGCGACATCAGGTATCGCTCTTCAACCATCACTGGATAACCTGCCGTGGCGGCGATCCGCCCGTAGGCTGAAACGTTCTCGTAGAGCGAAACATACTGAAGACCATATTCTTCATAGGCGTGCATGGCCCGGGTCTCGGTCTCACGGGCTTCCAAGCCACGGAGCGGTTCGGGCTGGGGCACCTGGAAAACCAGGACCTGACCGGCCTTCAGGGTCTGTTCGGGAATGCGGTGACGGGTCTGAATGATCGTTGCCTCAGCCGTATCCTCAGTGGTTGCGACGTCAGCGACTTTTGCGAAAAACTGCCGGATAGAGACAGCATTGGTCGTATCATCTGCACCCTGATCAATGCACTTATAGACATCATCTGGACCGATGATCGCGGCGGTCAGCTGGATGCCGCCCGTGCCCCAGCCGTAGGGAACCGGCATTTCCCTGGACCCGAATGGAACCTGATAACCGGGAATGGCAAGGGCCTTTAGAATGGCCCGGCGGATCATCCGCTTCGTCTGCTCATCCAGGTAGGCATAGTTGTAATAGCGCTCAGTCTCGTTGGACCGAGGCGTTGAGGTCGAAATCATTCTGCCGCTACCTTGATCGGGTTATTACGTTCGAAGTGCTCACGACGGAGTCGACGGATCAGCTGAAGGTCAGCCTGAAAGTCCACATAGTGCGGCAGTTTGAGGTGCTGGACAAAGCCAGACGCCTCGACATTGTCGGAGTGGTAGAGGACGAACTCCTCGTCTTGTACGGGGGCATCAGCCTGCTCGCCAACTTCACGATGGCGCAGGGCACGATCGACAATCGCCATGCTCATGGCCTTGCGCTCGCAATGACCAAAGGTCAGACCGTAGCCCCGTGTGTACTGCGGTGCGCGCTCTGCAGAGCCTGAAAAGCCCGATAGCATCTGGCATTCCGTGACACTCAGTTCACCGATCTCGATAGGGAAGCCAAGTTCTTCCGGCACGAATTCGACAGTGACATCGCCAAAGCGGATTTCGCCGCATAGGGGGTGGGTGCTGCCCCAGCCCCGCTGGGAGGAATAGGCGAGGCTGAGCAAGAAGCCCTCATCGCCACGGGCGAGTGCCTGAAGCCTTTGGTCGCGCCCGGCGGGGAAGGCCATGGGTTCACGAGTAAGGTCAAAGGGTGCGTCTTCGGCTTCCGGACGCTCATCGCGTTCGAGAAGATCTTCGTGGGCGAAAACGGACCCGATGGTGGGCATGGGATAGGGCTGTGGGGTCTCTGACAGGGCCGCGGCAGCGGGGAGTGATGCGCCCTCGGCAGCCAGGGCAAAGTCCAGCAACCGGTGGGTATAATCGAAGGTCGGGCCGAGGATCTGACCGCCAGGAATGTCCTTGAAGGCTGCAGATATGCGGCGAAGCACCGCCATCTCCTCGGTTTCCACCGGTTCTGATGCGCCAAAGCGTGGCAGGGTGGTGCGGTAGGCACGCACCAGGAAGATGGCTTCTGGTAGATCGCCGCGGGCTTGCTTGATGGCGAGGGCCGCCAAGTCCGGATCATAGCATGACCCCTCCGCCATGACGCGGTCGACCGCCAGGGACATTTGTTCGCGGATCTGAGCGACGTCGATTTCTGGCACGCGGGGATCCCCACGACGCGCTTCTGCAAGCCAGGAATGGGCGTTGGTGATCGCCTTCTCACCACCCTTTACGGAGACGTAAGCCATAATCAGACTCCTTCAATTTGGACGCGTGTTGATCGGGGTAGAGCCATAAGGCGGTCGCCTGCGACCAGCAGGACATCCACACCAAACTGGAATTGGGCGCCGTTCTCAGCAAACTGATGCCAGAAATCCGCTGGCAGTCCGACGGGCGAGACCCCTGTTTCGCCCTTAATGCCTGGCCCGCGCAGAGTGATCGCCGCGCCACCGGTCAGGGCGACGACTTCAATAATGAGAGTTGTTGACCTGTCGGGGTACTTAGCGTCACCGATATTGAATGCGCCCAGGGCAGGCGCGCTTTCCGGTGCGCAGATGACGGCAAATGCTGCTTGCTGGGGGTCTGCCGTGATGGGGCACCCGCAGTGGAATCGCAGCCAAGCCTGGGCCCGCGCCTGATCGACGGATGGGTCTAGCCAGACCGGGGTTTCGAAATCAAACAAGGTCAGGGCCACGGCACCTGCTGCCCGGCCAAGGCCCTCAGGAGGTTCTGGGGCAAACCCGAGGTCGGCTATGGTTCCAGGCCGTGCGACGGCATCCATAACAGCCCGAAAAACGGACTGGGACCCGAAGACCGGATCAGAGAAGCCAGACTCAATCTGCGTCAGATCAATTCCCAGGGACATCACGCCGGTCCCCGATCGCGTACCATGGTGAAGAAGTCTACACGCGTTGCCGCTGCCTTTCGGGCCGCAAGGGTGCGTCGCGCTTCATGTGCAGCTTTCAAGGTCTCAATGATGTCAGCTTCCACCAGGGGACGCAGTGCAACTGACTGCATCATGGCATCCACAGCGGCGGCTATGTCAGCATGCTCGCGACTGCGTCCCGCAACATAGCTGACCCCTGTCTCGCCCGTCTCCAATCGCACGGCGGCCCGGGTCACGGTCATTTCTCCGACATTGAACGGTGCGCCAGCGCCACCCATGCGCCCGCGCACCAGGACCAAGCCATGCTCTGG
>CAITHQ010000250.1 GCA_903892305.1 uncultured Alphaproteobacteria bacterium | reverse complement strand
CCTGTCGGCTGAGGGCTGGATCGGTCGGGGCATGGCCGGGATTGACGAATATTCCGACGGTCGGCGCAATTTCCCCGGCGGCGTGCAGGCTGTCGAGGACCTGGGCGGCCCGTACCTGCCCCTTGGGCGCCAAATAGCTGGCACCATCATTGAAAATGATGACCCGGACCGGCTGGCTGCGATCCAGACCGTGCGGGATGTAGACATAGATGACCCGCTGGGTTCCGGCATAGATCTGGGTGCGATCCCAATCGCCGTGGCGGATCACTTCGCCCTTCGGAATCTCATCGCCCGGATAGGCCTCCGGACAGGGATGATAGACCGCGTCCCCCGCGTGCTGGAGATAGGCGACGAATTCAGCCGGCGAGTGGCCATTGGCGAACATGTCCTGGGGCAGGTGCAGGCCCAGGCGCATATAGTTTTCGACATCCATACTCATGCGACTTGCGCCTTCAAAGCAGCACGGTAGGGAGCAAGGTCCCAGCCGGGATAACGCGCTTGGGCCCGGCGCAAGGTTTCGTCAGTCCAGAAGCGGTGCCCTGGCCTCTGGACCCCAAAACAGGCCAACTGCTCTGGGGTGGCGTGGTTGAAGATGTTCTCCCAAGGCTTGGTGTGGTGGAAGGGCCAGGCGTGGAAGCCGATGGAGTCATTGCTGGCGGCCCGATAGCAAACCATCACCGCATACCGCACCCCGCCCGGCGCGGTCATGTTGGTGCCCCGATGATAGACGTCGATGGCATAGGGGGCGATGGAGCCAGCCGGGCTGGCCGTCGACTTACCAAGGGGCTTCAAGCTGGCCTGCAGACGCCTGTGGTTTTCAGGATCCTTGTCGAAGGTGGCGTCGGGCCCGGCCACAGTCAGGCTGTCGGGGCGGGTCACATAGTGCATAGGACCATGAGCTTCAGTGACATCGCTGAAATAGCACATGATGGTCACCGAATTCAGGGCCTGATCTTCTGACGGGACCGTCAGGGTGTGGTTGACGAAGTCACAGTGGAAGGGCTGGTCATAGTCAGACTCGCCGGTGAACTTGGCCCAGGACTGGCATTGGTAGAGATAGATGTCCTCGGATTTCAGCGCCTGCTTGGCAAAGGCCATCAGAGCCGGATGGACACCGATCAGGTTCAGCGCTGGGGAACAGTTGATGGGGACAGGCTGAATGCCGAGAAACTGGGTTTCGTGGAACCGTCCCACCTGCCCATCGTGCTTCTTGTTCAGGGGATCAGACGCCTTCTCTGACCCGCCGAACACCTTGACGAAGTCGGCCCGGACCGCAGCGACCTCTTCGGGCGTGAAGAAGTTATGGATCGGCGCACAGCCTTCACGGTGCCAGGTTTCCACATCCTGCGGGGTGAAACGATCGTGCATTTTTCTTCTCCTGGAGACAGACCCGTGGACCGTGCAGAGACATGGTATCCCCTTAGGCCTATTTGAACCCTGATCAGCTCATTTGCGCCAGCCAAACCGTACGTCCACCCGCCTGCGGGTCTTCTGATCTATGGGCAACAAGCCGAAATCCGTGGGTTTCCAGGGCCTGTCGATAGACTTCAGGGCTCAGGCTGGCATGGAACAGTGGCTCGCCTTGAAACTCGCCCATGGCAATTCCGTGCTCCGGACCGCTGGTGAACATCAGGGGCGCGCCAGGGACGGCGTGGTTTGCAAAGATCTCGAACATGGCAGCCTGAGCCGCATGGTCTAAGTGAAAGAAGCTATCCCAGGCGATCAGGCCTTCGAATTTTCGGCCAAGATCAAGACTGCGCATGTCGGCGAGGATGGCCTCTTCTACGGGCAGGTTGGCTCGGAACAGGGTGACCATGGCCGGGGCTCCATCGACCCCGGTCACCCGCAGACCCGCAGCAACCAGGCGCTGCGCAATCGGCGCGCCCGTGCCGCAACCGAGATCCAGAACCCGCCCACCAGTCGGGACGAGCTCAAGGAAACGAGCAAGCCAGTGGGCTTCATGATGCTGAGCCCCCTCAGCACGGGCTTGGGCCCAGGCCGCCGCATGCCGCTGGTAGAGGGGCAGTATTTCACTTGCGCTCATATCTCGACCCTTACAGGCTAGGACCGGCAGCACAACGTCAGTTGAATACGTGTCCAGGCCGGTTCATGCTCAATAAAACCGGAGGAAAACAAAAATGATTGCACTTGGCTTAGCCTTGGCCCTCGTCCTTGGGTCAGCGGAAACCCCTGAGGCTGCAGCCACGGTGCCGCCGCCCGCTGCTAAAGCCGCCAAGCCGCCGAAACCTCCAAAACCGAAGCTTATCTGCGTCGAAGATGCGCCCACCGGCTCGCTTATGTCCCAAACGACCTGCGCTACGGCTGAACAATGGGAAGCGCGACGACTGAAAGACCAGGATCAGCTGGAACGCAGCCGCGACGTGCCCAACTGACCAACCGCCCTGTCCATTCTGGATCCCTAAGGAAAGTCCCATGAAATCTGCAACCGCTTTCGCCGGATGCGTTCTTATTCTGCTGGCCGGTAGCGCCAACGCCAAGCCAAAGCTTGTCAGGGCTGACGACATCCCTGTGGCTCACACCCCGCCTGGAGGCTATGGCAAGACGTTTCCAGCACCGGTCCTGTCGACCTGCACAGAGCCCCTAGCCCCTGATGCGCCAGACCTGCGGGGCATCTGGAAAACCCTGAAGGCCGACCGCAATGGCGTCACCGCACCGGAGGGCGATCGGATCTACAGCTATGTGGAGCGGATCGAGCAGTGCGGAAACCGCATTGTCGACATGGGGGGCGGAACCATAGCTGATGCCCGGGCCGACGGGGTGGCCGAGCACGGTGTCCACGATGTGTCAGCCTTTGACTACAAGACGCCGATCCATGTCATCGCGACCTTTGAAGACAAGGTCTTTGTCCTGCGGCCGATTGGCATTCCGGGCATCCAGGTGACCCGCCGACTGGACGCCGACGGGCACATGATCTGGGTGCGCCCTGACCTGGGCAAGCTTACTGTCACCTTGGAGCGGATCGGGGGTCCGAACGACCCCTATACCCGCCCCTAAGGGGTTAGGACGGCGGGTTCAGCTTATCCTGGGTCCGCAGGTCGAAGTCGCTGGCATCGTGGCGCTCATGAAGCTGGCTGGATGGGTCGCCGCTGACGCGGTTGACCATCCGGCCGCGCTTGACGCCTGGGCGCTCGGCCAGCTCGTCGGCCCAGCGGATGACATTGGTGTATTCGTGCACCTGAAGGAACTCGCCGCCCTCATAGAGAAGGCCCTTAGCCATGCCGCCATACCAGGGCCAGATGGCCATGTCGGCGATAGTGTAGTCGTCGCCGCACATATAGCGATTGTCGGCCAAGTGACGGTCTAGCACGTCCATCTGGCGCTTGGTCTCCATGGCGTAACGGTCGATGGCGTATTCGATCTTGATCGGCGCATAGGCATAGAAGTGACCAAAGCCGCCGCCCAGGAAGGGGGCGCTGCCCACCTGCCAGAACAGCCAGGACAGGCACTCGGCCCGCGCGGCGGGATCCGTCGGCAGGAAGGCGCCGAACTTTTCAGCCAGGTGCACGAGAATGGCACCGGACTCAAAGACCCGGAACGGCTTGTCACCGCTGCGATCCACCATGGCGGGGATCTTTGAGTTGGGATTGATGTCTACAAAGCCGCTGGAGAACTGATTGCCGTTGATGGCAAGGAGCCAGGCATCATATTCAGCTCCGGTATAGCCAGCGGCCAGAAGCTCTTCGAACATGATGGTCACCTTGACCCCGTTGGGGGTGCCCAAGGAATAGAGCTGGAAGGGATGGCTGCCGACCGGCAACTCCTTTTCAGACGTCGGGCCAGCTATAGGCCGGTTGATCGCGGCGAACCGGCCACCAGCTTCTTTATTCCAGGTCCAGATTTTCGGCGGTGTGTAGGTGGCATCGTCAGACATGATCATCTCCCGGGGCGTCAATTTCGCGCTTTGGGACTTGGATGCCACGAGCTCGAACCAGAGTCGAGGTGCTCAGTTCCTAGGGTATTTCCGTCGCCTCTCCGGCAGACGCGGCCTTGGCCTGCGGTGCCTCAGGCACTGTGACCGAGGCCGGGCTAGCGCTATGATCCAGCGCGTTTATGGCCTCGCGGATGTATTTAGCGTGGACGACAATGCCGATCTCTAGCCGCTCTTTATTCAACTCCACCTGCTGGCTGAGCAGGCCCGCAATGAACTGAGCCGGAGGCACAGCGACAGCGCCGGCTCGGCGTCCAGCGGTTTCGACCATGAAAACCGGTCCGCCGGAGTTTCCGGGAAAAACGCTAAAATCCAGGAGGAAGGTCGGGTAGAGGCTGGCGGGCGCCACAGGATAGGAGGCTACCCGTCCAGACCGCAGGATCGGAAAGCCCGCCCCATTTGCCGAAAGGCCCCGCGGAAACCCAAGGGCCATCATTTCGTCCCCTGGCCCGACCGCCAGCTTTGAAAAGGTCTGGTCCTCCGCAAGCCAGGATTTAGGAATGGCGGCGCGGACGAAGGCTTCGGGTGCCTTGACCTGCATGACCGCAATGTCCTTGTCGGGATGTTGGGTCCAGAGGGCGTGACCGTCCTTATCGCGAATGGTCAGGGGGGTGGGGGCATAGCTCCAGGACCCATCTGCGTTTTCAGTGCGGTAGCCGATGCGGGCTTCGGGCCCGGGCATCTTGTCGAACACATGTTCGGCGGTGACCAGGACAGTCCGGGTCGCGCCGTCTGGTGCGGGATCGGCAATCAGAAAGCCCGTCCCCACTGTCCGCGTGCCATCCCCCAGGGGTTGTTCCAATTGAACAGTGGCGTTGATCAGGGCCATGGAGAGGTCAAACGCCATTGCGGTCTCAGGCTTGGGGATGGGGTGTCTAGTTCTATAGCCCTCGCCTTAACAGTCGGCGAAATTTGAGCGCCTTGAGATCGACACGTCTGCGCGCGATGTTTGGGGATGCCTGAGTCCCAACGCCCCCTTGCCCTGATCAGTGGTGCCTCGTCTGGCCTGAGAGCAGAGTTTGCCAGGGCCTTTGCCGCGCAGGAGTATGATCTTTTACTGACGGCTCGGCGTCTGGATCGTACCGCCACTCCGGCGGGGACTGCCAAATACCATCGGAGAGACTGAGTATGGCTTCACATTTCGACGTCATTATCATCGGCTCTGGCGCGGGGGGTGCGACACTGGCCCAGAGGCTGGCCCCCAGCGGTAAGTCGATCCTGATCCTTGAGCGCGGTGAGCATATCGTCCGCGAGGCCGAGAACTGGGACGCCAAGGCGGTCTTTGTGCAGCACCGTTACCGGACCCATGAGCAATGGCTAGATAGCCACAACCGACCCTTCACCCCCAACACCCACTACTGGGTTGGCGGCAATACGACCTTCTATGGCGCGGCCCTCATGCGTCTTCGCGCCAGCGACTTCCAGGAGGTGAAACATGCCGGTGGAATTTCCCCGGCCTGGCCCGTCAGCCTGACCGACATGGCCCCTTATTATGCGGAGGCCGAAACCCTGTGGCAGGTGCACGGTGCGAGGGGCGTAGACCCGACCGAAGCTGGTGATGAACCCCCCCTATGCCTACCCCGCCATCAACCACGACCCAGGGATCGCCCAATTGCGGGATCACTGGGAGGCCCAGGGATGGAAACCCTTCCACCTGCCCGTTGGGGTCAAACTTGACGAATCCAATCCGGTCACCTCGCCCTGCATCAAGTGCAAGACCTGTGGCGGCTTTCCCTGCCTGCTGAAGGCCAAGTGCGACGCGCGGACCATCGCCATCGAGCCCCTGCTGGATCTACCCAATGTCACCCTGCTCACCGGGCGCAGGGTCGAGCGGATTGAGACCGACCCCTTCGGCAAGACCGTCACCGAAGTGGTCTGCCATACAGCTGGCGGGGAAGAACGCTGGCGGGGGGATATCATTGTAGCTGCGGCGGGCGCGGCCAATACCGCTGCCCTGCTTCTGCGGTCGCACAGCCCGACCCATCCGAATGGACTGGCCAATAGCTCTGATCAGGTAGGCCGGAACTATATGTTCCACACCCTGACCGCCATGGTGTCACTGACGGCGGCTCCGGCCCCGATCCTGTTCCCCAAGACCCTGGCGGTAAACGACTTCTATCATCGCGACCCTGGTGGCGGTTTCGACTTCCCCATGGGTCATATCCAAATGCTGGAATACATGAACGGTCAGACTCTCGAGGGGCAGATTTCAGACTGGCTGCCGCCTTCGCTGGTGCCCGATGTGTTCACCAATGCGCTCGCTGAACGCCTGCTCTCCATGCTGGTCATTTCCGAAGATCTGCCCATGGCTGATAATCGGGTGACCTTGACGCCTGAAGGCCAGATTAAGCTGACCTATCAGCACAATAACCTTGAAGGGCACGAGCGGCTGGTGAAAACTCTGAGGGCGTCCCTGAATGGCTTTACCGATCACGATCATCCGATCTCGCAGCACCATATCCAGCT
>CAITHQ010000249.1 GCA_903892305.1 uncultured Alphaproteobacteria bacterium | reverse complement strand
GGTCAGCGTGGGCGCCGCCCGGGGGCTCGGGCACGATCCGATCAACGATCTTCATCTTCAGGAGATCCTGGGCGGTGATCTTTAGCGCCTTGGCCGCCTCTTCTGGAGTCCGGGTCCCGCGCCAGAGGATCGAATTGGCCCCTTCCGGCGGAATGACGGAATAGGTGGCGTGCTCCAGAATCAGAACCCGATTGCCGCAGGCAATGCCCAGGGCACCGCCCGAACCGCCCTCGCCGGTGACCACCGCCACCATGGGCACCTTCAGCATCAGGCACTTTTCCGTTGACCTGGCGATGGCCTCGGCCACACCGCGCTCTTCAGAGCCCACGCCGGGATAGGCCGCCGTGGTGTCGACAATACTAATCACGGGTAGGTGGAACCTTTCGGCCAGCTCGAGCAGGCGGACCGCCTTGCGATAGCCCTCGGGCCGCGCATAGCCGAAATTGTGTTTGACCCGGGTGGCGGTGTCGCGACCCTTTTCATTGCCTATGACCACGACGGGTCTGCCACGGAAGCGACCAAGCCCGCCCATAATCGCCTGATCATCGGCAAACTTGCGGTCGCCGTGCAGCTCAACGAACTCTTCGATCAGCCCCTTGGCATAGTCGACAAAGTGCGGCCGCTCTGGATGGCGGGCAACCTGGGTCTTCTGCCAAGCGTCCAGCTTGGAATAGGCCTCGGTGCGCATGGCACCGGCCCGATCCCGAAGTGTGCTGATTTCGACGTCCATTTCGCCACTGCCTGTGGTGGCGGCCAGACGGGACAACTCTTCGATCTTGGCTTCGAGCTCAGCGATCGGGCGCTCAAACTCGAGGTAATGAGAAGCCATTCGACGGGTGTTCTTTCCTGTTAAGGCGCGCGCGGAAACTAGGGCGGATCGGCGCGCGTCACAAGAGTTTCACGACTTTCGACCCAAGGGATGCTTGGTTGCCACCACTTCAGCCAGGCGGTCTGACGCCACATGGGTGTAGATTTGCGTGGTAGCAATGTCGGCGTGTCCGAGCAGTTTCTGAACCACCCGAAGATCGGCCCCACCCTCAAGCAGATGGGTGGCGAAGGCATGGCGCAGCACATGGGGACTGACCCTGGCGGGATCTATACCGGCATCGATCGCCGCCTCATCCAACAGCTGAGCAAACCGGCGGGGGGTCAGCCTTCCCGCCTTGCCCCGGGAGGGAAACAGCCAGGGATTAGCGGCGTCGCCCTTGGGCAGGAAGGACTTCCTCATCCCAAGATAGACCTTCACAGCCCTCCGTGCCGCTGGATTTAGCGGGGCAAGACGATCCTTCTCGCCCTTGCCGCGCACCATCAGAAAGGCGGGATCCCGAGCCAGAGCCGCCAGTGGCAGGGCTGTCAGCTCCGAAATCCGCAGGCCTGAGGCGTAGATGAGCTCAACCATGCAGGCCAGGCGTGCGCCCTGCCCCCCATCCTTCGCCCCCGCCGCGGCGATCAATCGATCCACCTCGTCTCGACTAAGGACCTTTGGCAGAGCCCGCCCGCGTTTTGGGGCATCAACCCGTCGGGAGGGATCGTCGGCGCGCCAGGTCTCGCCAAGGGCGAAGCGATAGAATTGCCGAACAGCCGATCGCCTGCGGGAGGCCGTGGCGGGAGACAGCCCCCGGTCGCTGAGGGCCCCGAAATAGGCCTCTATGTCTTCGGCTGAGGCCGTGGCCAGATCTGACCTTCGTCCCCTTAGAAAGCCCTGGGCATCGACGAGGTCCTTGGCATAGGCCGTCAGGGTGTTCTTGGCAGCGGCCCGCTCCACCGACATCATTTCCAGGAAGGCCTCGACCCACCCTTCACCCTGGCTCATCTCAAACACCCATAATTCCGACGCATGATTGTACGCTGAGCTGGACCAATCGGCGAGGCCAAGCCGCGCCAAGCTTGGCGGAAGGCCGCGGCATCGTGTAAGTCTGGCAAGCTCATGGATCCGCTCAGCCCCCTCCGCGCCCGTACCATTACCCTTGTCGGCCTGATGGGCGTAGGCAAGACCAGTGTCGGTAAACGCCTCGCAGTAGCCCTAGACCTGCCGTTTCGCGATGCCGACAATGAGGTCGAGACCGCAGCTGGACGCTCTATTCCCGACATTTTCGCCGACCTAGGCGAGGCCGCCTTCCGGGAAGGCGAACGCAGAGTTATCGCTCGCCTGCTAGATGAACCTCCGCATGTGCTGGCCACAGGCGGCGGAGCCTTTATGAACGCCGAAACGCGCGCCCTCATTAAGAGCAAGTCTGTCTCGATCTGGCTAAGAGCCGATGTGGAAGTCCTCGCCCGAAGGGTGGCGCGTAAGGACAATCGCCCCCTTCTGACCGGGAAGGATCCGGTGAGTGTGCTGCGGGACCTCGCAGAGGCGCGCTACCCCATCTATGCGGAGGCCGACATTTTGGTAGATTCCGGCGACGCGCCCCATCATGTCACCCTCGACAATGTGATTAAGGCCTTAGCGGCCTATCTTGAGGCCCCTCTCCCGTGATCAGAACCATCCCCGTTGAGCTTTCCGGCCGCGCCTATGATGTGGTGATCGGCCACGGTATTTTGGGAGAGGCCGGGCGTCGTATCCGGCCCTTTCTGAAACGGGACCGGGTGGTCATCGTCTCTGACGAGACCGTATGGGGCCTGCACGGGGCAAACCTTCTCTCGGCGCTTACAGACCAGGGAATAACAGCCGACGCGATCGTCCTGCCGCCCGGCGAACAGACCAAGAGTTTCGCTTTCCTGGAGGAAGTCAGTGACCGCCTTTTGGCCCTGGAACTGGATCGTGGTGACCTGGTGGTGGCCTTTGGCGGCGGGGTGATCGGCGACCTGACCGGCTTTGCCGCGGCCATCTATAAGCGCGGTATAGACTTCGTGCAGATCCCCACCACTCTCCTGGCCCAGGTCGACTCTTCGGTGGGCGGCAAGACCGCCATCGACACCCCCCGGGGCAAGAACCTGATCGGAGCCTTTCATCAGCCACGACTTGTCCTGGCCGACCTTGACCTTCTCACCTCCCTACCCGCCCGCGAAGTTCGCGCCGGATATGCCGAGGTGATCAAGTACGGCCTGCTGGGTGATGTGGGATTTTTTGAGTGGCTGGAAGCCAATGTCGCTTCGGTCCTATCGAACGACCCCTCTGCGGTGCTGCACGCCGTCTCGCGCTCGGTCGAAATGAAAGCCAACATCGTCGCCCTTGACGAAAAAGAGGGGGGACCCCGTGCCCTGCTGAACCTTGGCCACACCTTTGGCCATGCTTTGGAATCCGAAACCGGCTTTGGTGAGGGCCTTTTGCACGGCGAAGCGGTCGCTGCTGGCTCCGCCATGGCCTTCCGCTATTCCGCGGCTCAAGGGCTCTGCTCCCTCCAGGATGCCGTGCGCGCTGAGGCAGCGATCCGGGCTGCAGGTTTGCCCACCCGGCTGGCAGATATCGCGGCTTCCCC
>CAITHQ010000248.1 GCA_903892305.1 uncultured Alphaproteobacteria bacterium | reverse complement strand
GCGTCATGTCTTGCTCCCCTTTTTCGGCATGTTGAGGGAAGAAATGGCCCGGGGGCAATCATCTTGTTTGCCAGGGTCCAGGGGCGGGGCTATCGAAGCGGATCACACTCCCTACCGATCAGGACATTTGATCATGCGCCCGCAACTGCTCGCCTCTGCCTCCGCCCTTGCAGCCCTGACCCTGGCCAGCGGCGCCCTGGCCGATCCGCGCCCTGATCAAGTCGCCTTCAAGGGGCTCTACAAGGAGCTGGTTGAGACCAACACCACCCTCTCGGTGGGCAGTTGCACTGTGGCCGCCGAGAAGATGGCCGCCCGGCTCAAGGCGGCGGGCTATGCCGACAGCGACATGGAGCTGATCGTCCCGCGGGAGCACCCCCAGTGGGGCGCCCTGATCGCCAATTTGAAGGGGACTGACGCCAAGCTGAAGCCCATCATGCTGCTGGCTCATATCGACGTGGTCGAGGCCAATCGCGCCGACTGGGTGCGCGATCCCTTCACCCTGATCGAAGAGGGCGGCTATTTCTACGCCCGGGGCGCCAGCGACGATAAGGCTATGGCGTCCATCTTCACCGACTCCATGGTTCGCTATAAGTCAGAGGGCTTCAAGCCGCGCCGTAGCCTCAAGCTGGCCCTGACCTGCGGTGAAGAAACCTCCGACACCTTTGACGGCGTCGACTGGCTGATCAAGAACCGGCCCGAAACCATGAGCGCGGAGTTCGCCCTCAATGAAGGCGCGGGCGGGCGCCTGAACGAAAAGGGCGAGCGCCAGTTCCTCGGCATTCAGGCCGGCGAAAAGGTCTATCAGGACTTCACCCTGGTCACGACCAATCCAGGCGGCCACTCTTCGCGGCCCAGCAAGGACAATGCGATCTATCACCTGTCGGGTGCCCTCAGCCGCCTTGGTGCCTACGACTTCCCCATTGCCATCAACGAGGCGACCCTCAACCATTTCGCCAAGATGGGCCCGATCGAAGGCGGCGAGAGCGGCGCTGCCATGAGCGCAGTGGCCAAGGATCCGACCAACACCGCCGCCGTGGCGATCGTGGCCAAGGACGCCAGCCGCAATTCCATGATGCGCACCACCTGCGTCGCGACCATGGTGACGGCCGGTCATGCCCCCAACGCCCTGCCGCAGAAGGCCCAGGCCAATGTGAACTGCCGGATCCTGCCCGGCGAAACCATCGAGTCGGTGCGTGGGCAGCTGATCAAGGTCTTCGCAGACGACAAGATCAGCGTCACTCCCGTGGGCGTGCCCAGCCCGGTCTCGCCGCCGCCGCCCCTGACCAAGACTATTGTCGCCCCGATCGAGAAGGTGTCGGCCAAGATGTGGCCTGGGATTCCCCTCGTGCCCGCCATGTCCACCGGTGCCACGGACGGCCGCTTCACCAATGCAGCGGGTACGCCCACCTATGGCCTTTCCGGCATTTTTGGTGATCCGGACGGCGGCGGGGTACACGGCCTTAACGAGCGTGTCCGGGTCATCTCCCTCTATGAAGGCCGGGATTTCCTCTACGAGGTGGTCAAGATCTACGCGACGCAGAAATAGGTATTTGGGGGACTTCATCCCCCGCCCTTGCAGCGCCGGGAAAAACTGGCATTCATCTTGCCACTTGAATCAGGCGGGGTGAACTATGACCAACGGCGCGGCGAAGATCGGCAAGACCCTGGCGGACTCGACCCCCTATTGGCCGCAGCCGCCCAAGGCGCCCAAGGGTGCGCCGAACATTCTGGTCATTCTGTTCGACGATGTCGGGTTCTCTGACTTCGGCTGCTATGGATCGCCCATCCGCACCCCTGCCATCGACGCCCTAGCGGCTGACGGCCTGCGCTATACGAGCTTCCACACCACTGCCATGTGTTCCACCACCCGGGCGGCCCTGCTGACCGGGCGCAATCACCATTCGGTGGGCATGGGATGTCTGGCTAATTTCGACAGCGGCTTTCCAGGCTATCGTGGCAAGCTGGCCAAGGAGGGCGGGACCCTTCCGGAAATGCTCAAGCCCCATGGCTATCGCAGCTATATGGTCGGCAAGTGGCACGCCACCTCGCTAACAGAATCTGGGCCGACCGGACCCTTTGACGGCTGGCCCTTAGGGCGCGGCTTTGACCGGTTCTACGGCTTTATGGACGCTGAGACCGACCAGTACGCGCCGGAATTGGTGCGGGACAATACGCCCATTGATCCCCCAGGCACCTATGCTGACGGCTATCATCTGACCGCCGACCTGGTGGATCAGTCGATCCGCTTCATCGCCGACCATACGGCCGACGCACCGCAAACCCCGTGGCTGCTGTGGATGGCCCTTGGCGCCTGTCATGCGCCACATCAGGCCCCCAAGGATATTATTCACAGCTATGACCCAGTCTTCGAAAAGGGCTGGGATGTTGAGCGTGAGGCCCGGTTAGCGCGGCAGAAGGCTATGGGCATCGTCCCGCCCGAAACGGTCATGCCACCCCGCAATGATGGGGTCCGCGCCTGGGATGAGTATTCTCCTGATGAGCAAAGGCTCTTCACCCG
>CAITHQ010000247.1 GCA_903892305.1 uncultured Alphaproteobacteria bacterium | reverse complement strand
GTATTGAATAAAATTTCCGATGCGGAAAAAAGTGCAAACCAAGGCTTAGCGATTGCAAACAGTGAAGAAGCCAAGAGCGAAAGGCCTTTCCTTTATGGGCTTCTTGCAGAAATTAAGTTCAGAAAGGGTCGCACATCGGATGCTGTCGCCCTGCTCGGAAAAGCCTTTGCCGGTCAGAACCTAACAAAGACGCCGCCTTCGTTTTCTGACATCCACAAATTCGCCATTGATATCTACAGCGCCGCTGGGAATGATCATCTCGCCCTGCAGCATTTGAAGGCCTATAAGCGCCTCGAAGATGAAACCCGCGCCCTGGCTGCGGACACCAACGCCGCCCTGGTCGCGGCCAAGTTTGATTTCGCCAATCAGGATCTGAAGATCGCTAAACTCAAGGCGGGGCAACTTCAGCGGGACATCAAGCTTGCTCGGTTCCGCACCACGATTACCTTGGTGCTCTTGGCCGGTTTGTTGATCATTGCCGGACTGCTCGTGGTCGGCTTGCTGTCCCTGAGGCGCAGTCGCGACCAGGTGAGGGCGGCCAACGTCAATCTGAACGCTGTCAATACCTCCCTGGAAAAGGCGCTCAAGGCAAAGACCGAATTCCTGGCAACCACGAGCCACGAAGTGCGCACGCCGCTTAATGGCATACTTGGCATGACCCAGGTGATCCTCGCAGACCAGCGAGTCGATCCGGCCATGCGCGACAAGATCTCCATTGTTCATGGGGCGGCAGAGACCATGCGCGCCCTGGTCAATGATATTCTGGACGTGGCCAAGATCGAGAATGGCAATCTCAGCGTCATCCGCGAGGAGACCGACCTCGTCCGCATACTTGAAGACACCGGCCGGATGTGGGCGGAAAAGGCGACGACCAAGTCCATAGGCTTCAAGCTTGATATTGCTGAGGCCCCAAAGCGCATTGTCGAGGACGGCGAGCGCTTGCGGCAGATCCTGTTCAACCTGCTCTCAAACGCCATCAAGTTTACCGATGTCGGCGAGGTCGGCCTGTCGGCAAAGGTCATCGAAAAGGACGGCGTCGAGCACCTGGCGCTTAGCGTCAGCGATACCGGGATCGGTATCCCATCCGACCAGTTCGAAGAGGTCTTTGTCTCCTTCAAACAGCTGGACGGCGGCACGAACCGACAGCACGGCGGTACGGGATTGGGCCTGACCATTTGCCGTAACCTCGCCAAGGTCATGGACGGCGATGTCACGATTGACAGTGTGGTCGGTGAGGGATCGACCTTCACCCTCGTCCTGCCTTTGACCCGGGTCGCCGATCCCGTTGAAATCGACGGCGTGCAGGGAGAACCAGCCGATGAGGCGCGCGCCCTGACCGAAAGTAGAGTCCTACTGGTGGAAGCCAATCCCTTGGCGCAGAGCATGATGAAAGCCGCCCTTACGCCCCACGTACAGTCTCTTGAGATTGTCGGGTCCGGGGCTCTGGCCTTGTCGACCCTTGAGCATAAGAATTTTGACCGTGTTCTGGTGGAGGGTGCAGCCGCTTACATACCCGACATGGAACGCCTTCAGTCCATCGGGGCCCTGATCACAGCTGCGCGGGGCGCGCCGGTCAGCATCTTATGGTCGCAGCCAAGCGAAGAGGACATCTCGACCTTGTTGGCCCTGGGTGTGGCCCAGGTGATTGCAAAACCCCTTTCGCCACAGGCAATTGTGGAGCGTTTGAAAGACTCTTGTTCAAGCGTGGTGGACAATCTGCACTCGCAACCAGAGATAAAGTCCCTATTAACCGGTTAGACTCTATAACTGGCATCGATCACCCCTGATCAAGTCGGAGATTTCCCGTGCGCATCCTGTTCGTCGAAGACGACGCGATGAATCGGCGTGTTGTAAAAGACATGCTCGGGGTCGCTGATGTGGAAATGGCCGAGGCACCTGAAGCCGAGACCGGCTTACAGATGGTGTCAGATAACGACTACGACTTAATCCTCATGGACCTGCGCATGCCCGGCATGGATGGCCTCACGGCTATTCGCCATATTCGCGCCCGCGGTGATGCCAAGGCCAAGCTGCCGGTCATCGTTGTGACAGCCGACACCGGCCTGACCATCCGTGAAGATTGCCTGTGCGCAGGCGCAGATGACGTGATTATGAAGCCCGTCGCCATGGACCTGCTGTTTGACGCGATTGGCCGGATGCTGGCTGGCAGTGCAGGCGACAGCTCGCTGCTGTCCTAAGGGTTGACCTGCCTCAAGGTCGGCCCGGTCTCCTTCAGGCTTAGTGGAATTCCCAAGTAATGCGTGTCCAATGATCCATGCCGCCAAAGCGCTCCATCTTGAAGGATCAATAGCCTGAATGCTGAACGCCGCATGATCTTGGTCAGCCTATGAGGAGCACAGCACTTCAGAGGCGCTTGCTCGACGCCCATCGACGGCATGCCAAACTGCATGATCAAGAGGCAGAGGTTAAGCAGCCAGGCAAGCCGAGCCTGCTTAGCATTATGGGGCCTGGCCTCATCACCGGGGCCTCGGACGATGATCCCAGCGGGATTGCCACCTATTCGCAGGCTGGAGCGCAATTTGGCTTTAGTCTGGGCTGGGTGATCCTGTTTAGCCTGCCCCTACTTTGCGCCATCCAAGAGGTGAGCGCCCGCATAGGCCGCGTCACGGGTCGGGGACTGGCAGGCGTTATAAAGCTGCACTTTCCCCGGCCTGTTCTCGTGGTCTTGGTCGGTCTCTTAGTCGTCGCCAATACCATCAATCTTGGCGCAGATCTCGGCGCTATGGCGGCAGCCTTGAAACTTCTCATTGGCGGTCCGCAGCTTGCTTATGTTGCCGCCTTCGGTCTGGCGTCCGTCTTGCTCGAAGTTTTCATGCGCTATTCGCGCTATGTGTCCGTGCTCAAGTGGCTGACACTGTCCCTGTTCGCCTATGTGGCCGTGGCCTTCGTCGTGAAGACGCCATGGACCACTGTTGGCTATCACCTGTTGACGCCAAACATCGCCTTTGAGGCGAAATACCTGACCATGGTGGTCGCCATCCTCGGAACCACCATCAGCCCCTATCTATTCTTCTGGCAGGCTGAGGAAGAGGTGGAGGAGGTCAAGGAAAGGCCCGGTGCTATTCCGCTGATCCGTGCGCCAGATCAGGCCAAGTCAGAATTCCACAGAATTCGCATCGACACCTATGTGGGCATGGCCTTTGCCCATCTGGTGGCCTTGTTCATCATTATTTCTACAGCTGTAACCCTGCACGCCCATGGGGTTACCGATATCCAGACTTCGGCAGAGGCTGCCCTGGCGCTCAAGCCCATTGCGGGGCCATTTGTTTTTCTTGTGTTTGCCTTAGGGATCATCGGTACGGGCCTTTTGGGACTGCCGATTCTGGCGGGCTCAGCCGCCTTTGCCTTAGGTGAGACCTTCGGCTGGCATGTGGGCTTGGCGCGCAAACCCCGCCGCGCGCCGGCCTTTTATGCCACTATTGCAGTGGCGACCTTGGTGGGTATCGGCCTAAATTTCAGTGCCATTGACCCGATCAAGGCCTTGTTCTGGAGCGCTGTGGTCAATGGCGTGGTCGCCACCCCGATCATGGTCATGATGATGGTGCTATCCTCCAGCAAGAAGGTCATGGGCGACTTCACCTTGCCGACAGGATTGAAGCTGGTGGGCTGGGTGGCCACCGCAGTCATGGCCTTGGCCTCAGTCGCCATGTTCGCCACCTGGGGCACTTAGGCCTCAGCCGCCAAGGGGCAGGCCTGGAGTGTCAGGTGGTCGTGTTTCGCCGCCGTTCAGCGTCAGCTGCATCAGGCATGAATCCACCCACCGACCATGCTTGAACCCGATATTGCGGAGGACTCCGGCTGTCTCAAATCCTAGGGCGGCGTGCAAGGCGATCGACGCTTGGTTTCCGGAGTCGCCGATCACCGCGATGATCTGGCGCATGCCCTTTAATTCGCATGCTTTGATCACCCCACTCAGCAGAGCGCGCCCGACCCCCTTGCCGATGGCGTCGGGTGCTACATAGACGCTGTCTTCCGCTGAATAGCGGTAGCCGATCCGTGGCCGGTAGGCACTGGCATAGGCATAACCCAGGACCTTTCCGTCGGCTTCGGCCACCAAGTAGGGCAGACCTAACTCAAGCACCTTCGCGCGTCTGGCGAGCATTTCGCTCACCGTGGGCGGCACCTCTTCAAAGCTGCCGAAGCCGGTTAGGACATGATGGCCATAGATCGCCGCCAGGACCTCGCCGTCGCCTTCAGTCGAGGGTCGAATGATCATCCTTCTCCCATCCCCGCTCCAGGGCCCAGATCGCAAAAGCATAGTCCAGGGCGATTTCCTTGAGGAAGTCGAACCGTCCGGACGCCCCTCCATGTCCAGCCTCCATATTGATCTTCAAAAGAACTGGAGCGCTCGAGGTGGTCTTGGCGCGCAGCTTAGCCACCCACTTCTGAGGCTCCCAATAGGTGACCCGGGGATCTGAGAGCCCCCCTGTGGCGAGGATGGGCGGGTAGGGACGGACATCTACATTGTCGTAGGGGCTGTACCCGGCAATCCGGTCATAGGCCGCGGCGTCCTCCAAGGGGTTGCCCCACTCAGGCCATTCCGGGGGCGTCAGGGGCAGGCTTGTGTCGCTCATGGTGTTGAGCACATCCACGAAGGGTACGGCCGCGATGATCCCGGCCCATAGGTATGGAGCCATATTAGCCACAGCGCCCATAAGCATGCCGCCAGCTGACCCGCCATAAGCAACCATGCGTCCGCGGGCGCTATAGCTTTGGTCAGCCAGATAGTCTGCGCAGGCGATGAAATCCTTAAAGGTATTGGTCTTGTTTTCCTTTCGGCCATCCAGGAACCAGCCCCATCCCTTGTCCGATCCCCCGCGGATATGCGCGGTCGCCCAGACCCAACCCCGGTCCACGAGGGACAGATTGCGGATGGAGAAGCTAGGATCCATGGCGTGACCATAGGAGCCATAGCCATAGAGCAGCAGGGGGGCCGATCCATCCAGGGGGGTGTCGCGCCTCATGAGCACGGTGATGGGGACCAACTGGCCGTCTGGTGCGGGCGCGTTTAGTCGGCGCGCAACATAGAGGGATGGGTCATGGCCGGACGGGATTTCCTGAGTCTTCCTTAGGGTCCGTTCCTGGGTGACCATGTCATAGTCAAACCATTGTCGCGGCGTGGTCGGCGACTGGTAGACGAACTTCGTCACCGTGGTTTCGTATTCAAAACCGCCCGACAGATCGAGGGCATAGGCCTCTTCTTCAAAGGCGATCCTATGCTCGCCGCCGGAACGGGCCATGATGATCAGCTGGTCATTGGCATCCACTCGCTCAGCGCGTACCAGATGACCTGCATAGAGGGCAAAGCCGGTAATGTAGCGGCCAGATGTATGGGCGACGAAATCGACCCAGCTGTTCCGGCTCGGCACGTTGGCCTCTGATCGGGCCAGTTTGAAGTCTACAGCACCCTCGGCATTGGTACGGATCACCCAGTGGTCCGTCCAATGGTCGAGGTCATACTTGATCCCCTCGCTTCGGGGCTCGGCGACAATGGGCGGAGCAGTGGGGTCCGCCGCAGAGATCAACAGGATCTCAGTGGTTTCTTGATTGCCCACATGGATCAGAACATGGCTGTCGTCTGAGGTCGTCCCAACGCCCAGGAACATGCCATCGTCGGCCTCCTCGTAAACCAGGACATCTTCGCCGCCCCGCGCTGACCGACGATAGACTTTGGACGGTCGCGCATTCTCATCACGCCAGATCCAGAACAGCCAATGGCTGTCTGGCGAAAAGGTGAAGTCGCCATAGGCGCTCTCGATGGTGAAGGGCAGATCCTTGCCCGTCGCAAGATCGCGGACCCGGAGGGTGTAGTATTCAGACCCTTGCTCATCAGCTGCCCAGGCATAGAGCCGATGGTCTGGGCTGTGATGGGCCGCGCCCACCTGAAAGAAGGCCTTGCCCTTGGCCAGGGCCTCCTCGTCCAGAAGGACCTGTTCCCCGTCCATCCGCCCGCGTGGGCGACGGCCATGGATGGGGTGTTCGGCACCAGTCTCATAGCGGACATAATAGTCCCAGGCCCCGTCAGGACTGGGAACAGAGCTGTCATCCTGCTTGATCCGCCCCTTCATTTCCTCAAAAAGTTGCGCCTGCAAGGCCTCTGTCCCACCGAGCATTGCGTCGGTATAGGCGTTCTCTTCGGTCAGATGCTCGCGGATGTCAGGGCGCAGGACGGAGGGATCGCGCAGGACCTCTTTCCAGTTGTCGTCCTTCATCCAGGCATAGTCGTCTATGCGCACCCTGTTCATCTGATAGATGGTCTTGGGCTCGCGCTTGGCGACAGGGGCTTTCATCGCAGGCGCTCCAGCAGGTGATCACCGACTCGCATGGCATTGGCCACGGTGGTCAGGGTGGGGTTTACGGCAGCAGAGGACACAAAGAATCCCGTGTCCACCACATAGAGATTGTCCAGGTCGTGGGCCTTGCACCAAGGGTCAAGCACTGAGCTTTTCGGGTCGCTCCCGAACCTTACCGTACCGCATTGATGGGCCGTACCATAAAGCGGCAGCAGAGAATCGAGCTGAATATGGTGCTGCGAGATGGGATGATCGTGATCGGTAAAGCCATTCAGGGACGCCCTCAGGGTTTTCACCAGCCGCTCGTGCCCCTCCAGGTTATTGTGCTGATAGGTCAGCTTAATCTGGCCTTCAGACGTCAAGGTCACCCGATTATCAGCCATGGGCAGATCTTCGGAAATGACCAGCATGGAGAGCAGGCGTTCAGCGAGCGCATTGGTGAACACATCGGGCACCAGCGAAGG
>CAITHQ010000246.1 GCA_903892305.1 uncultured Alphaproteobacteria bacterium | reverse complement strand
CGTTCCGGCGATGAATGAGCCGGTGACGACGACTTCCGAGACAGTTGTATCGGCTTTTGCGTCAGCCTTGGCGTCTGCGGCATGAACCGTGCTGCTGAGACCCATGGCGAGTGCGACAGCCAGAACGGATCCGCCGCAAAGGAAATTGCTTTTTGACATAATATCCTCCCCACAAGCAGTCCGCCTTGATCCACTGAACTGGGAGGTCGGCCACCTGATCAGGGTATGAGAACCTGAAATCGGCGAACGATGCAAGGCCTTGCGTCATCGGGATCACTTCATGTCTGCCCGAGGGCGCGTGCCCGGCGCGCTGCAGGCAACCGGATCGCAGATTTGACCGGGGTCCCGGAAAAACGCACCGGGTGCACAGGCAACACCCGGAGATCATGAAGGAAATGGTGGACGTGACAGGGATTGAACCTGTGACCCCCTCGATGTCAACGAGGTGCTCTCCCGCTGAGCTACACGTCCGACCGGCGGTCTCCCTTTCGGGATCGGGAGCGGCGGTATAACGGGGCAAAGGCCCCGGCGCAAGGTGGGTTAGGCCGCGGCCATCATACGTTCAACCTCAGAGACGATTTCCCGCAGGTGGATGGGCTTAGACAGCACCTTGGCACCCAGGGGTGCAGACTCGTTGGCAGCCAGGGCCACAGCGGCGAAACCAGTGATAAACATGATGGGAAGACCCGGATGCCTTGCGGCAGCCAACCGAGCAACTTCGATGCCGTCCATGCCAGGCATGACGATATCTGTCAGCAGCAAGTCCCATTCCTGGTCGAGAACGGCCGCAGCCTCTTCGCCATCAGCGCAGGATGTGACCTCATATCCCGCCCGCTCCAGGGCGCGCGCAAGAAAGCCGCGGAGCGAATCATCATCTTCGGCGAGGAGTATCCGGGGCATTTCGGCTCCAAAGAGACTAGGTTGGGGGCGGCAAACTAGACTCCCAGGTGTAAATTCACCATGAACCGATTGGTCCGACCGGGGCGTTTGACCCCCATCTCGACCTCGAGGTCATAGAAATCCCATGAACCCTGGGCCCGCCATCACGACATCGATTGATGATACGACCCTAGCGGGCCCTTTCCACGCTGTTCAGCGCGCTGAGCCCTCGCAACTCGACCCACCGACCCCGCTGGTTTTTTCATCCCCCCACTCAGGTCGACTCTATCCTCCAGACTTCGGGTCATGCCTTGCGGGATTGGATGTGCGCCGCTCCGAAGACGCCTTCGTCGATAAGCTCGTGGAAATGGCACCCCAGTTGGGCGCGGCCCTCATCCTTGCCCAAGCAGGTCGTGCCTATCTGGATGTTAATCGGGAGGCCTATGAGCTTGACCCGGGCATGTTCACGGAGCCCTTGCCTGACTTTGTGAATGACCAGTCTCCGCGGGTCATCGCGGGACTGGGGGCTGTGGCGCGCGTGATCCATGAGGGCCTTGATATCTATGCGCGCAAGTTGACCTTTGCCGAGGCCCAGCGACGGATAGATACCGTTCATAAGCCCTATCATCAGGCCCTTGCCGCGCTGATTTCAGAGGCCAAAGCCAACCACGGCTTCGCTATCTTGATTGATTGGCACTCCATGCCATCGGCGGCCGGACGCGGGATAACGGCCTCGCAGACCTGCGATATCGTCCTGGGAGATCGCTATGGGGCGGCCTGCCATCCTGCGCTCACTGATCGGGTCGACGCAGAGCTCTCGGCTCTCGGTTATCGCGTCGGTCGGAATACGCCCTAT
>CAITHQ010000245.1 GCA_903892305.1 uncultured Alphaproteobacteria bacterium | reverse complement strand
GGACGCGGGATAACGGCCTCGCAGACCTGCGATATCGTCCTGGGAGATCGCTATGGGGCGGCCTGCCATCCTGCGCTCACTGATCGGGTCGACGCAGAGCTCTCGGCTCTCGGTTATCGCGTCGGTCGGAATACGCCCTATGCTGGCGGATACATCACCCAGCACTATGGCCAACCCCATGCCCAGGTCCATGCGCTACAAATTGAAATTTGCCGTAGCCTGTACCTGGATGAAGGCTGTCTGGAACTGACAGAGGGCTATATGCGGCTCCGCGCTGATTTCGAGCGGTTGACTCAGATTTTGGCCACTGATGCCTGGGATCAATTACGCCGCTGACGCCAGCTGGTATTGGGCACAAAAAAAAGCCGCGCCCGAGGACGCGGCAGTTCATTAGGGAGGAAACGCCCAGGAAGGGCAGAGGCATCAGCGACGCCTCACGAGGTCACATTTAGAGTGCAGTGCACAAAAGTTCAAGGGTCAATTTTACAAAAAGATTAATTCATGGCCGAAAACCCTGCTATTGCGGGGCCATCCATGGCGCTTAAGCCTCGGGTCGGGTATGAAAATGTGCCGCATTGCACAAGTCTGTCATGGGAAATGCGTCATGTATTGCGAGAAGTCGCTGGCTTAACCCCGCAGGCTCCACTAACAAGCGCGCGCCCTTCAAAAGATAAGAAATCCATGTCCCTCCGTAATATCGCCATCATCGCCCACGTCGACCATGGCAAAACCACCCTCGTGGATCAGCTCCTCGCCCAGTCCGGCGTCTTCCGCGCCAATGAGGCTACGGTCGAGCGCGCCATGGACTCCAACGACCAGGAGCGGGAGCGGGGGATCACCATTCTCGCCAAATGCACCAGCGTGCTCTGGCACGGTGAAGCTGGCGAAACCCGGATCAATATTATTGACACCCCCGGCCACGCCGACTTTGGCGGCGAGGTGGAGCGGATCCTCGGCATGGTGGACGGATGCGTCCTGCTGGTGGATGCCGAAGAAGGCGTCATGCCTCAGACCAAGTTCGTTCTGGGCAAGGCGCTGAAAATGGGGCTGCGTCCCATTCTCTGCCTCAACAAGGTCGACCGGGCACACGCCGATCCAGACCGCGTTCTGAACGACGCCTTCGACTTGTTCGCCGCCATGGGCGCCACCGATGAGCAGCTGGACTTCCCGCACATCTATGCGTCGGGCAAGAACGGCTGGGCGACCCTGGATATGGGCAAGCCCAATGACACCTTGGCCCCGCTGTTTGACCTGATCGTGCGACATGTTCCTGAGCCCAAGGCGATCGCTCAGAAAGATGAACCCTTCCAGATCCTGTCGGTCCTGATCGAGAACGACCCCTTCCTGGGCCGACTGCTCACTGGCCGCATTGCATCCGGCAAGGCCGTGCCCGGTCTGGCGATTAAGGCCCTGTCCTATGATGGCAAGGAAGTTGAACGGGGCCGGATTACCAAGGTTCTCGCCTTCCGCGGCCTGAAGCGTCAGCCTATTGAAGACGCAGAGGCCGGCGACATTGTCGCGATTGCAGGCCTGAGCAAGGCCACAGTGGCCGACACCCTCTGTGCCATGGATGTGACAGAGGCCCTGCCGGCCCAGCCCATCGATCCGCCGACCATCTCCATGACCGTTTCGGTCAATGACAGTCCCCTGGCCGGTCGCGAAGGCGACAAGGTGCAGAGTCGTGTCATCCGCGACCGTCTGCTCAAGGAGGCACAGTCCAACGTCGCCATCCGCGTCTCTGAAACTGCCGACAAGGATGCCTATGAAGTGGCTGGCCGCGGCGAACTTCAGCTGGGCGTGCTGATCGAAGGCATGCGCCGCGAAGGCTTCGAACTTTCCATCAGTAGGCCTCGGGTGGTCTTCCAGATCGATCCGGAGACCGGTGCCCGCCTAGAGCCGATTGAAGACGTGATGATTGACGTTGACGATGAGTTCACCGGCATTGTCATTGAAAAGCTGTCGGCCCGTAAGGCCGAGCTGAAGGATATGGGCCCATCTGGTGCCGGCAAGACCCGGATCAGCCTGATGTCACCCTCCCGGTCGCTGATCGGCTATCAAGGGGAATTCCTCACTGACACCCGCGGCTCGGGCGTGCTGAACCGGGTGTTCAGCCATTACGAGCCCTATAAGGGCGCTATTGATGCCGGCCGTAAGGGCGTTCTGGTCTCAAACTCTGACGGGGAAACAGCGGCCTATGCCCTGTGGAACCTGGAAGATCGTGGCACCATGTTTGTGGGCGGCGGCGAAAAAACCTATCAGGGCATGATTATTGGCGAGAACTCCCGCCAGGACGACCTAGACGTCAATCCCATGAAGGCCAAACAGCTGACCAACGTGCGCGCTTCGGGCAAGGATGAAGCCGTGCGCCTAACCCCGCCCCGCCGCATGACCCTGGAACAGGCCATTGCCTATATCGAGGAAGACGAACTGGTCGAGGTAACGCCCAAGTCCATCCGTCTGCGCAAGCAAGTGCTGAACCCCAGCTTCCGCAAGCGCCGCGTCAAGGAAGAATAATCGTTAGAGCCGAAGTTCCATAAAGACGTCGGCTCTCGCATAGGGGGTCGACTGTGTGGGCATGTCTACAAAGCCTACAGCACGATAAAGGCCAATGGCCGGTGCCAGGCCGGAATTGGTTTCCAGATAGAGTCGGGTCGCGCCCAGCACCCTAGCCTTTTCGATACACGCTTCCATCAGGGCGCGGCCAAGGCCGCTCCCCCGCATAGATTCATCCACGGTCATCTTGGCCAGCTCATAGCCGCCGTCTGGCATTTTGATGAGGGCGGCGCAGCCAACAGCTGTGCGGTTTTGGTGGGCCATGAAGATATGCCCGCCCTTGGCAAGGATATTCTCCTGCGGAAAATCTAAGACCTCGCGGTCTTTTGGTTCAATCTTGAACAATTTTCCGATCCAGGCCTCGTTGAGGCTTTTCCAGGCATTGGCATCAGTGGGCTCAAAGGGGCGTACGTCCATGCTTGGATATTGCCATGGGTGGTGTGCTAGGCAAGGATTCTGAGGGGGACGCGCTATGGTTCATTCCGTTTACGCCAACATGCCGATGACAGTGTTCGAAGAAATGTCGGGACTTGCCCGAAGCCTAGGCGCCGTGAACCTGGGTCAAGGATTTCCCGACGCACCAGGCCCCTTGGCGATCCGGCAAAAGGCGGCGGACGCCGTCCTAAACGGCTATAACCAATATCCGCCCATGGTTGGCTTGCCGGAACTGCGACAGGCCGTTGCGGGCCACTATGCGCGGTCTCAGGGCCTGGAGCTGGATTGGACCACAGAAATCACCGTCACCTCTGGCGCGACCGAGGCCCTGGCGGCGACCTTCCTCGCCCTGGTCAACCCTGGGGATGAAGTGGTGGTCTTTCAACCGGTTTATGACGCCTATCTGCCCCTCATCCGCAGGGCCGGGGGAACGCCCGTATTGGTGACGCTTCAACCGCCCTATTGGCGGTTTGATCGGGCCATGCTGGAAGCTGCCTTTACAGATAAGACCCGGCTTGTGGTCCTGAACAATCCCATCAATCCCGCTGGCGTCGTTCTTCCCCGGGAAGACTTGGACCTGCTGGCAGAATTCTGCATCGCCCACGACGCCATTGCCATTTGCGATGAGGTCTGGGAGCAGGTGGTGTTCGACGGTGCCGTACATACGCCCTTGATCTCCCTGCCTGGCATGCGGGCTCGGACGGTCAAGATCGGCTCGGCCGGTAAGATGTTCGGCTTAACGGGATGGAAGGTGGGCTTTCTTTGCGCCGCCCCGACCCTGACCCACGGACTTTCACGGGCCCACCAGTTCCTAACCTTCACCACACCGCCCAATCTGCAGACGGCTGTAGCTCATGGTCTGAACGAACCGGGCGACTGGTTCACCTCCATGCCGCAGGACTTGCAGGCGTCGCGAGACCGCCTCAGCGCGGGCCTGATACGGGAGGGCTTCGCCGTCCTTCCCAGTCAGGGCACGTACTTCCTAAATGTTGATCTTGCGACGTCAGGGGTGAGCGAAGGCGACCGGGATTTCGCCCTTCGCGCCGTGAAAGAGGCAGGGGTCGCAGCCATACCTGTCTCGGCCCTCTACGAGGCCGATCACGTCACCAGCATCCTGCGGCTCTGCTTTTCTAAGGCCGATACGACCCTGGATCTGGGTATTGAGCGGTTGGCCAAGGCGCGGGATCTCTCCCGCGCCGCGGCCCGCTGATCAGCTGGTGGAGCCGCCGTCAACGACGATGGTCTGACCTGTCATCCAGCTGCCAGCCTTTGAGGCCAGGAAGACGGCTGCACCGGCAATGTCGTCGGGCTCACCCAGACGACGCAGGGGCGTCCCGCTACTGGCGCGGGCTTCACCAGCGGGAGTGTCCCAAAGGGCCTTAGCGAAATCGGTCTTCACCAATCCAGGGGCGATGCAATTGACCCGGATATTGTTGGGTGAAAGTTCCTGGGCCAGGTTTCGGGCCATCTGCATGTCTGCCGCCTTCGAGATGGCATAGGCACCAATAACGCCCGTACCACGCAGGCCGCCAATGGAGGAGATGATGATGATGGCCCCATCCTTGCGCTCAGTCATTTCCGGCGCAGTCATGTTGATAAGCCAGTTATTGGCGATGATGTTGTTTTCCAAAATCTTGCGGAAAGCATCGTCGCTGATGCCGCTCATGGGGCCGTAATAAGGATTGGATGCGGCATTGCAGACCACGATGTCTACCTTGCCGAAGGCCTTGCGGGTTTCATCCACCAGGCGCTGAAGATCGTCCTTGGACGAGATATTGGCGGGACAGGCGATTGCGGAACCCGGGTGCTTGGCATTGATCGCCGCAGCAACCTCATCGCAGGGCCCGGCCTTGCGCGAAGAAATAGCGACCTTGGCCCCATGCTCTGCCATGCGCTCGGCAATGGCCTTGCCAATACCCTTGGTGGAGCCCGTGATAATGGCGACCTTGCCGGTCAGATCGAAGAGTTCGCCCATAATGTTTCCTCTTAAACGCATGTTTGATTGTTGAGTGCCATTTGCCGTGGGGCTGGACGGCAGGTCAAGGCTTGGGTTTGATCCTTTCAGGAGGCTGATCATGACGCTCATCACCCGTATTGAAGACCTGGAGCAGATCTACGGCTCACCCGGACCCTCCTCGACGCTCAAGGAGCTGGACCGGCTCATCCCAGAGTACCGGGCTTATATCGAGGCCTCGCCCTTCTGCGCCCTGGCCACCTGCGGGCCAGAGGGCCTGGACTGTACGCCCCGGGGCGACAGGGGCAGCGTCGTCCGCATAGCTGATGATAAGGCCCTGCTCATGCCCGATCGGCGGGGAAACAACCGGATCGACTCTCTGCGCAATATTGTCCGCGACCCCAGGGTGGCCCTGATGTTCCTTGTCCCAGGATCGAACACCGCCATGCGGGTGAATGGCCGGGCCTCGATATCCATTAATCCGGACCTGCTCGACAGCTTCGTCATGGAGGGCAAGCCGCCCAGGTCCGTGATCGTCATTGAAATCGATGCCGTTTATTTCCAGTGCGCACGGGCCCTGATGCGAGGTGACGTCTGGAATTCTGCGACCTTTGTGCCTGCAGAATCCTTGCCCAGCGCCGGACAAATGCTGACGGCCGCAAGCCAGGGTCAGGTGGGCGGCGAAGCCTATGACCAGGAATGGCCCGGTCGTGCCAAGGCGTCCATGTGGTGATGCAGGCGTATTGAGGGAAATGTCTGAGGGCGGCCTCGGAAAATCGCCATCTGGTCGGCGGGCACGCTTGATTGCTATGACTGGGTCCAAGTAAAACTCGCCCAACTTCGGGGAGCCCCCTTGCAGAGCGCGGCGGCGCACATCAGGTTCCCTTCCTTAGATACGCGGAGCAGAGACACCATGCGCAATTGGCGGCTGGACGAAGACGAAGAAGAGGGCGAGCCCAAACCGGACATGCCGATGACGGCGGGGCCGGTTCAGAACGCTCTGTTCAAGTCGCGCACTGTGCTGATTTTCGGGCCGATCAATATGCGCCTTGCAGAGCGGGTCACCGCCCAGCTGTTGGCCTTGGCCAATGACGACGCTGAAAAGCCAATCCGGGTGATCATCAATTCGCCGGGCGGTCACGTGGAAAGCGGCGACACCATCCACGACATGATCAAGTTCTGCGGTCCGCAGGTGAAGATGATCGGTACGGGGTGGGTGGCCAGCGCCGGTGCCAGCATCTTCGTTGGTGCGGCCAAGGAAAACCGCTTCTGCCTGCCCAATACCCGCTTTCTGCTGCATCAGCCCTCGGGCGGCGTGCGTGGACAAGCCTCGGACATCGCCATTGAAGCCGAAGAAATCGTCAAGATGCGTGAACGTATGAACCGCATCTATGCCCGGGAAACCGGCCAGACCTATGAGAAGATCCTCGCCGATACCCAGCGGAACTTCTGGATGGGTGCTGAGGCGGCCGTAGCCTACGGCCTGGCGTCGAAAATCATCAACCGCCCAGACGAGGCCTAAGACATGACGGCCGCGCCCTGGTGGAAAGGCGCGGTCGTCTATCACATCTATGTCCGCAGCTTCTGCGACTCCGATGGCGACGGCTTTGGCGACCTGACCGGCGTTAGATCAAAGCTGGACTATATCCAGAGCCTTGGCGTCGACGCCATTTGGCTCTCCCCCATCCACCCATCCCCCAATCGCGACTGGGGCTATGACGTGGCCGACTATGAAGGTGTCCATCCAGACTATGGAACCCTGGCCGATCTCGACGCCCTGATCGCCGCCGCCCACGGGCGGGGGCTCAAGGTCATGCTAGACGAAGTCCTGGCGCACACCTCTGACGAACATGCTTGGTTTGCGGAAAGCCGGGATGGCGGTCCAGAAGGCCCTATGGCCGACTGGTATGTCTGGGCCGATCCCGCAGACGATGGCACGGCGCCAAACAACTGGCTCTCAGTCTTCGGTGGCCCGGCCTGGTCCTATCAGCCAGCCCGGCGCCAGCACTATCATCACAAGTTCCTGCGCCAGCAGCCCAAGCTCAACTGGCTGAACCCCGATGCCCAGGAGGCCGCCCTTAAGGTGCTGGACTTCTGGTTGGCCCGGGGCGTGGACGGCTTTCGTCTGGATGTCGCCGGATGCTTCCTGCACGACGCCGCCCTCAGGGATAACCCCGCCATTCCAGCCGCCCAAAGAGAGCGCCACCACTGGTCCCACGCTGGGGACATGCAGCAGCACTTATTTGATTCAAACTTGCCCGAAAACATTCCCCTGCTGGATGTGGTCCGGCGCCGGGTGGATGCACACAATGGCCGTAATGGCGGCGAGCGCTTCGTGTTTGGCGAATTTTCTGAGGAAGAGGAACGCTGCGGTGCCTATTGTTCGCCCCAGGACGGCCTCCATTCGGCCTATACCTTTGTCCTTCTGAAGGCGCGCAAGCTACAGGCCAAGGTGTTCCGCGAGCACCTGCAGACCCTGGAGCGGTTCCCCGACCACTGGCCCTGCATTTCCTTCTGCAATCACGACATTCCCCGGACGGTCAGCCGGTTTGGTGGGACGGATGCCGTCGCCCGGCTGATGTTCACCCTCCTGCTGACCCTGAAGGGCGCGACCCTGATCTATCAGGGGGAAGAACTTGGCCTTCCCGAGGGGCAGAGCTTGACCCGCACGCAGCTGCGCGATCCCGTGGGTGACCTCTATTGGCCCGTCGCCAAGGGCCGCGACGGGGCCCGCACCCCCATGCCCTGGACCGAAGATGATTCCGCGCCAAGCTGGCTGCCCAGGGCTGTCGAGCACAGGGGGATGTCAGCGGAGAGCCAGGACGCCGATCCCGCCTCCATGCTGGCCTTCAGCCGAAGAATGATCGCCCTGCGCAAGGCAAGCCCAGCCCTGACCCGCGGTGCAATTGCCTTGATCGACACCCCAGAGCCGATCCTTGCTTTCACGCGCACCGAGCGTGATGAGACCATCCTCTGCGTGTTCAATATGAGCGCGGAAGAAGCGCTGTTTTCCGATACTCGGTTGGCGGGTGCGGACATGCTGCCCCCCCAGACAGGTGATGTGCACCAGGCTGGGGACCATCTAAAGCTTGGGGCCCAGGCCGCCCGTATTTTCCGTCTCTAGTGGCAGGATCTCCGGCCTTGATTTTGGGAAGCCCAAAGCCTTCCCCTGAAGGCTGCTCGAGACTAGATTGATCTTATGCCTGATGGTGAAACCAAGATCGCCAATCCCCCCGGTGCCGATGCCAAGTTCGGTCGGGGGTTTCTGTATGACATCTGGTACTTCGCGGCCCTGTCGCGAGATCTGAAACCCGGCAAGCTACAACGCTATGAAATCCTGGGGGAACCCGTTCTTTTAGGACGGGACCGCAAGGGTCAGGTCTATGGGGTCAAGGATGTCTGTCCCCATCGGGCGGCACCCCTTTCGGCAGGGCGTCTGACGGAAGAGGCTGACGGCCGCCCTACCGTGGAATGTCCCTATCACGGCTGGCGGTTTGGCACGGACGGGGCCTGCGCCTCCATTCCCTCCCTTGTAGATGACCAGAATTTGGACGTCTCAAAGATCCGAATTCGTCGCTATCCCACCTCCGAGAGCCAGGGGATGGTCTTTGTCTGGATCAGTGCAGATCCAAGGTTTGACGGCGAGCCGCCCGAGTCACCTCCGGTCTTTGAGGGCGTTGTCGGTGGTGGGCCGAAATTCGTCGACCGCATGGATTTCGACGCGCATATGGATCATGCGGTGGTGGGTCTGATGGACCCAACCCATGCCCCCTATGTCCACGGTCAATGGTGGTCGCGTAAGACCAAGGGCCAGCACGATAAGACCAAGGCCTTCGCCCCAGCTGACCGGGGCTTCGTCATGACCCGACATCCACCCTCGAAAAGCAACAGGCTCTATCGTTTGCTGGGCGGTGATCCGCAGACCGAGATCACCTTCGCCCTGCCAGGCCAAAGGTGGGAACACGTGATTGTCGGAAAGTATCAGGTCCTGGCCCTAACCTGCCTGACCCCCGTGAATGACCGCAAGACCCGCATCACCCAGATCGTATGGACAGATCATTGGGTGGCCAGCCTGCTAGCACCCTGGTTCCGGCGCATGATCCGGGTTTTCCTGCACCAGGATGGCGATATGGTGAACCTGCAGAACGAAGGCCTGAAATACGACCCCTCCCTGCTGTGGATCGACGACGCAGACAAACAGGCCAAGTGGTATCAGCAGCTAAAGCGGGAATGGACAGCCAGCCGACAGGCCAAGCGGCCATTCAAGAATCCCATCGTCGCTGTGACCCTGCGTTGGCGCAGCTGACTTAAAAAGGGATGGCCTGACCATCCCAACCGAAGAATCCGCCAGAGTCCTTGGCTTCAAGGCTGGCAAGAACCTGCAGCATGGCCTCGGCACTGGCCCTGGGCGATAAACGCGCCCGCCCGCCCGCGGAAAATGGCTCAGAGAGCGCCGTCTCGACTGTCCCTGGATGCAGTGCCACGCAGAGGGCTTTCGGGTGGGTTCGGGCCAGCTCAATTGCCAAGGTATGAATGATCTGATTGAGCGCAGCCTTCGAGGCGCGATAGCCATACCACCCACCCAGACGGTTATCGGCAATGCTGCCGACCCGGGCGGATAAGGCGGCGAAGACGCTGTGGTCCTCCCGAGAGAGGACGGGCAGAATGTGCTTGGCGATTATGGCTGGTAAAATTGTATTTACAGCGAAGATGTGAGCTAGGCCCACGGGGTCCAGGGCCTTCCAGGACTTCTCCGGGCCCGTAATGGGATCCTGCAGAACGCCGTTTGTCACAATAGCCAGCCGAAGTGTGTGACCGCTTTCCCTTAGCTCTGAGGCAAGGGCGATGAGCCTCGCCTCGTCGGCCGGATCCATCTGGCGCGACACCAATTTGGGATGATCAAAGTCTTGAGGACGGCGCGAAATCGACCAAACTTGCGAAATTTCGGGACGGTCGATCAGGCGCTCGGTCAAGGCTCTGCCAATGCCACCGGCACCAAATATGACAGCTGAAGATGAAGGCAGGGCGTCCATTATTGAGCTCTGCTGGCCTCAAAGGGCAATCCGAAGTTTGATATCCGTGCCTGGAAAGAAATTATCACTGACTATAAAGCCCAAGTTATTATAAGAGCCGTCCTGGAAAAACTGGTCATCGAGGCCTCAAACTCTACTTAATCTTGGAGCTTACGGAAGATTTGTCCAGGACAAAACTCTCAGATCAGAATCAAAGCGACCCGACACACGCAACGTCGATCAGCCGCCCACAGTTTTCTATAGCCTCTACTGAACGCGATACGGGGATTCCAAAGGAGACGCTTCGGGTTTGGGAAAGGCGTTATGGCTTCCCCGCACCGGGGCGCAACGCCCAAGATGACCGGTTCTATTCACTTGAGGATCTTGAAAAGCTTAGGCTGGTCAAGCGCCTGATCGCAGCGGGGCATAGGCCGGGAAAGATTCTTCAGCGAGACTTAGCCGAGCTTATCGAGTTCGCGCCCAGCACAAACTCACTCCCATCTGAGGATGTTCGGCAGGCCCTTGAATTGCTGACCACCGACCAGCTGGACACCTTCGCCGCCTTCTTATCGAAAATCCTGACACGTGATGGCCTGAGAAGCTTTGTTCTGGATACAGGTCGGGCGCTTTCAGCCGCGGTCGGTGAAGCCTGGGCCCGGGATGAATTGCGTATTCACCAGGAGCACTATTTCACCGAAGTCATGGCCGGCCTTATGAGGACAGCCATAGGCGCAACCCGGACGGAGGGTCGCAGACCTCGCGTCATGCTGACGACCTTTCCATTGGAGCATCACACCCTAGGGCTGCTCATGGCGGAGGCCATGTTCGTAATCAGTGGGTGTGACTGCGTGAGCTTGGGTGCACAGACCCCCATTCCCGAGATCGTGTTGGCGGCTGACGCCCATCAAGCCGACCTTATCGCACTTTCTTTTTCATCAATGCAGACCGCCAGCCGTGTGACCAAAGGGCTAAAGGAGCTTCGGGATCTGGCTTCTTCGCAGGTTGAGATATGGGCCGGGGGACACGCCGATAGACTATTGAACTTCAAGTCTCCAGGCATCCGCGTGATCCGGGACCTCGAGAAAATTCCTGAGGCGATTGAGGTTTGGCGCCGCAGCCCTCATCCACCATAGCTGAAGCGATTTAGCCCCTGATCATCTGTTCGCACCAGGACTGAGCGAGCCAATGGATCACGATCCCGCGATGCCGCTAAGGTCGCCACGTCGCCGTCCTCTGCCATAGCGGCGAAGCGTCGGTCATTCTCGGCAAGGCGTCCGATCACAACCACCATATCTCCGTCGCGGTGTGGAATAATCGTATAGGTCTCTATGCGTCCCATCCCGGTTGCTGCTTCGAGTTCAAGCCCAAGAACAGGGGCATCGGCGACCTTTCCGCGGCGCAATTCAGGCTGGCTCCAGTCGGCCGGCAGGGTGGAATAAATGCCAGTTGAATACTTGGACAACATGCCACCATTGGCACCCACCAAACCGAATTCGCCTCGGCGCAGACGCAGGGTCCCGACAGCTTCGGCGATCGCGTGCATCGAATAATCGTTACCAGCCCCGCCAAAATAGGGCAGCCCACCGGTCAAAGTCAGGCCGCGGGGGTCTTCAGGCGAAAGTCCCAGGCCATCGAGCATGTTAAAAACTGCGATGGGGAAGCAGCTGTAGAAATCAAACGCGGCGACTTCGGAAACCGAACGACCCGCCAAATTCAAGGCGAGCATGGCCGATGCAATGGACTGAGGGCTAGCTGACAGGTCGGGACGCTCCATGGGCGTGAGTTCATTGGCATCGCCCTGGCCATGGAGATAGACCCAGCGATCTTCCGGAACACCCATGGCCCTAGCCGCACCCACAGAGCTCAAGAGTACCGCTGCTGCTTGGTTAACCTGATCTCGGGCAACCAGCATCCGCGTGAAGGGATCAGCGACAATGCGATTGCGCTCGGTCACCGCGATGAGCTCTGCGGCCGTCCGGGCCGTTGGCGCGGCGGAAAACGGATTTTGTGCGGCCACCTCAGAGAAGGGCGCAAACAGGGCACCCATGTCGGCGGCATAGGCTTGGCGGGTCTTGCCCAACCGGCCACGGCGGGCATTTTCAAACAGTGCATAGCAAGGAATGGCACCCCGAATGCGATGCTTAATCAGCGAGGCCGTGAACATACCTTCAAGGCCATAGCCACGATCCTCTAGATCCCCCTCGACGGTTTCCGACCAATCCGGAGCTTCACCCTTTGCCTGCAAATGCAGAACCGTAGACATGGCCTCCGAGCCCACCAGAAGGACTGTCTCTGCCTCGCCACTTGCTATGGCGGCACAAAATTCTCCTACAAGTCTCTGAGGGCCCTGGCCGCCGGTAATTTCGAGTATGGCGCGCTGAGGATTGGCACCTATGCGCTTGGCCACTGACCTGGGAAAATTGTTAGAGGCACCAAAGGGCTGCTTAGCGCCCGGAGATGAAATCTCGAACTGTCGAATTGCAGCCACTGTGTCGATGGATGCCGCGAGCGCGCCCACCGCCCTTGCATCAGTGATCGCCAATCGCGCGGCCTCTCCGGCTAGGTCTGCAGGCGAAAGGGCGAGGTAATTTGCATCGGTCGGCCGTTCCGCTGCCTGTCCAACGCCGATGACAATGGGGGTGCGGTCGCTGATTGGAGACATCGAATTTTCCGTGACAATGAGGTCGCACTCGCAACTCTAGACCAAGCCTAGACGGCTAGGACAATCCCCTCGCCGCATTAAAATCCATGAATACCGAACGAGTCCATTTTAACAGGTCTCAACAGACCAGCCGATGCAAGAGCTCAAGACCTAGCTTCGCTTTGCAAATTGGGTCGTTTTGGACCTCGATCTGCTCATGAGGCGTCGACCGAAGCCGCCGACGCCAATCGTTCTGACCCACACTCAAGGCGCGACATTTCGCCACACCTTCCACAAAATTGCGGGTTGTAAGACTTTTATCATAAACCTGGGGTTTTTTCCTGGAAATTTCACAACTTAGGAAAGTTTATTCAGATTCAAACGCGCTCAGGTACGCTTCATAATCCAAAGTAATCGCTATCACATCGAGAGTTATATCGCTGAATATAAAATCTTGCATTCAATATAAAGATTGAAAAAAACGATTAAATACACTTTAGTCAATTTGTAGGCAATCTATCTGGAACAAGAAGGTGATGTTTTGTCCAGGATAAACGGCATTTTTTGGGGGAATTTGCTAAAATAGGTGATCCATAAATTCTGCTTACCGAGCAATATCCAAGCAGGACTTAGGGGTTTTACCGAAATGACATATTATGATACCCGATCGCCGTTGAGGGCGTGTTGGCTCATACCCATCGGACTTAGGACACCAGACCGCATTTCTCCGTACACGTTTAAACGTTTGGAACATCTTGGTTTTTTGAAACGGTTTTCGCTCCTGGGCGTTTGAACCGAAGGCTAGATCGTTAAAGCGCGCTGGCAAGTTTGCCGCCGTCGCGTGGTGCTGGAGAAGGAGGAGCCCCTGTTGCCGTCGACCTCGAATAAGACGCCAGATCCAATTGACGTCGCGCTCGGTGCGGCCGTGCGCATTCGGCGTCGGACGATTGGGTTGTCTCAGGAAGCCCTCGCCAATCAGTGCGACGTAAGTTTTCAGCAAATCCAAAAATATGAGAACGGTGCCAATCGCATCTCGTTTTCACGCTTAGTACAGATCGCCAAGGCTCTGCGCTGTCGTGTTGTGGACCTAATGGATGCCCTGGACGCACCCGATGACGGCGCGCCAGGCGAAGTAGATGTCTTGAGCCGCATGCGCACACCTGGCGCCTTGGAGTTGCTAGCGGCATTCGAGCAACTACCTCACGATGCACGGTCCTCGCTGATCGGCTTTATGCGGACCCTGACTCCGGCAGACTCATCACTAGAGTCCTGAGAAGGCCCGGGCTATTCGGCCAACAATTTATCGATGATCGCTTTCGAATCTGGCCCGGACCAATCGGCGGGGCCCATGATCCTGCCTTTTTCCACCCCATCTTTTCCGTAAATCACCGTGGTCGGCATGGCTGACGTAGACGGAACAAGATCGTAGGGAAGCTTCATCTTCGGATCTTGGTAAAAGTCGAGATTGGGGAACTTGGCGATGAAGGCCATAGCCTTTTCTTTCTGTCTCTCCCCATCCAAGGACACGGTCACCACAGCCACCGGCTTGCCCTTGTAGGTGCCGGCAAGCTTATCCAGGGTCGGCATTTCAAGAATGCAGGGCCCACACCACGTCGCCCAAATATTCACGACGGTCACCTTTCCACGGAAATCGGCAATGCGTGTCGGCTTGCCCGCCTCATCCAAGAAGCTCGTGGCCGGGGGCGCGCCGGCTGAAGCCGGCAGGATCATCTTGGCCATCTCGCCCTTGGCGAGGCTCTTCAAACCCATTTCCTGTCGGGGGTTTATAGCAGCCTGCCCTATGATGTAGAGAATGCCCGCGGTGCCGATCCCGGCGACGCCCCAAAGCGCCCACTTCAAGGGGTTTGCCTTGGGTTTTTCTGCCTCGTGATCCTGGCTCATATGACGCACGACTCCTCGCATGACTCGAACGGCCAACCTGACGGGCAGGCCATGTGGGGTGGACGCTTTAGCGCAAAGCCCGCCGAATTGATGCAGGCGATCAACGTCTCCATCGGATTTGACAAGCGTTTGGCCAGCCAAGACCTAGCTGGGTCTCGGGCCCACGCTGCTATGTTGGCCCAACAAGGCGTCATCTCCAAGACGGATGAGGCAGAAATTCAGCGGGGCCTGACCGCAATTGAAGCCGAAATGGCAGCTGGTACCTTTCCATTTCGCGAGGAATTCGAAGACATTCACATGAATGTCGAGGCACGTCTTCGAGAGCTGATCGGTCCCGTTGCCGGGCGTCTGCACACAGCACGAAGCCGCAATGACCAAGTCGCCCTGGATTTCCGGCTTTGGGTGCGGGATGCCTGTGATCGAACCAACAGCCAGATTCGCGCCCTACAAGTGGCCTTGATCCGCAAGGCTGAAGCCCACGCTGAAACCTTGATGCCGGGCTTCACCCACCTACAGCCGGCCCAGCCGGTCACCTTTGGTCACCATCTCCTGGCCTATGTTGAAATGTTTGGACGGGATGCGGGTCGGTTCCAAGACGCCCGTCGCCGCATGAATGAGAGCCCCCTCGGGGCCGCCGCCTTGGCTGGCTCACCCTTCCCCATTGATCGCGACCAAACCTCACAGGCCCTGGGTTTTGACCGGCCGACCGCCAATTCTCTGGACAGCGTTTCAGATCGCGACTTCGCCCTTGAGGCACTTGCAGCTGCAACCCTTTGCGGTGTGCACCTATCGCGATTGGCCGAGGAAATCGTGATCTGGACAACGCCTCAGTTCGGCTTCATCCGACTGTCGGACGCCTTCACCACTGGGTCTTCGATCATGCCCCAGAAGAAGAACCCTGACGCCGCCGAATTGATCCGTGCCAAGGTTGGGCGGCTCCTGGGATCGTTTACCCAACTGACCGTGGTCATGAAGGGCCTGCCCCTGGCCTATTCAAAGGACATGCAGGAAGACAAGGTTCCGACCTTTGAAGCTTTTGACGCCCTGGAGCTGTCCTTGCTGGCAATGGCCGGGATGATCGACGACCTCGAACCCGTTCCAACCCGCATGGCACAGGCGGCTGGGGCGGGGTACTCGACCGCAACAGATCTGGCCGATTGGCTCGTTCGGACCCTCGACATGCCCTTCCGTGACGCCCACCATGTCACCGGACAAGCAGTGAAACGGGCCGAAGCCCTGGGGTGCGATCTTTCAGAGCTTCCGCTGTCAGAGCTCCAAACCTTATCTCAAGGCATTACCGCAGACATCTATGACGTCCTCACGCCTCGTGCCTCTGCGGCCAGCCGTCGTTCCTATGGCGGCACCTCTCCAGACCAAGTTCGCGCCCAGGCCGCGCGATGGAAGGACAAACTGAAATGAATCGCCCGACCCTATTTCTGATTGGTCTGATGGCCGTCCTCGGCCTAAGCGGCTGCGGTAAACTTGGTGATCTGGAACGTCCGGGGCCAGACGGCGGCGTCGATGCAGGGCCCGAGCCGTCGAAAACGGTCCGCACGGTCGATCCTCGCGATCGTAATTCAGATCCTGCGCCTTCCCGCACCAACCCCATTGAGTCAACCAACAACCCGGCTGCTATCGGTCCGCAAGGGGTTCTCGATGACCCTTACGCCCGCCCGCAATGAATCATTTCGAACCCATTGATGGGGAACTGGCCTGTGAAGGCGTTCTGCTTAGCGACATCGCCCAGGCGGTTGGAACACCGGTCTATGTCTATTCTAGCGCAACCCTTGAGCGACATTACAACGTCCTACGCCAAGCTCTCGCGGCGGAGGGGCTTAAGGGCGAAAATGGTGGTGAGGCGCTGATCGCATTTGCCGTGAAGGCGAATTCCAATCTAGCCGTCCTAAAAGTTCTCGCTCAGCAAGGGGCTGGGGCCGACACCGTGTCGGAAGGCGAAATTCGCCGCGCCCTTGCGGCAGGAATTCCTGCGCACAAAATCGTCTTCTCAGGGGTCGGAAAGACAGCGAGCGAATTGGCCTTCGCCTTGAAGGCGGGGGTCTCGGAAATCAATGTCGAGTCTGAACCCGAAATTCACCTCGCGTCTCAGGTTGCCCAAAGTCTGGGAACCCGCGCTGTAATTGCCATTCGCGTCAATCCCGATGTCTCGGCAGGGGGCCACGCAAAGATCGCGACAGGCAAGGCAGACAATAAGTTCGGTGTGTCTTTCTCTGAAGCTGAACGATTATACGCTCAGGCGTCAAATAATGCGGGCCTGAGACCTGTGGGTATTACCTGTCATATTGGCAGTCAGATCACCGACCTGGCACCTATGGCGACCGCATTTTCCAAGATGAAGGGTCTTGTTCAGCGGCTGCGCGGCGAAGGACTTGCCGTCGAGCGCCTAGACCTCGGCGGTGGCCTGGGAGCACCCTATTTCAATCAACCCACGCCACCATCTCCCGCCGACTATGCCCAGATGATCGCCCAGACAATGGGCGATCTTGATGTGGCCTATTCCTTCGAGCCTGGACGCATGATCGCCGCCAATGCTGGCATATTGTTGTCGCAGGTCCTGCACATCCACCGACGCCCCGAGGGGCGACAGTTCGCCGTTCTGGATGCTGCGATGAACGACTTGATCCGTCCAGCTATGTACGACGCCTACCACGACATTAAACCCGTCCTGGTTCGGCAGGGACCGATGGAAACCTATGACGTTGTCGGGCCGATCTGTGAGACAGGCGACACCTTCACCCGCGAACGCGACCTGCCGCCCTTAGAAGCCGGCGACCTCGTGGCCTTTCTCAGCGCGGGCGCTTATGGGGCGGTGATGTCGAGTCAATATAACAGCCGACTCTTGGTTCCAGAGGTCTTAGTTCGGGGTGACCAATTTGCAGTGGTTCGGCCCCGGCCGACCTATGAGGCCATGCTCGACCAGGACGTCGTTCCTGATTGGCTCTAACGATCTAATCCAGGGCACCAATATAGGGGAGACCACGCTGAGCGCCCGCCGCATCCATACCGTAACCGACGAGGAAGCGGGCCGGAGCCGCCCAGGCACTAAAATCGGGTTCTATTGCCCGCGCATTGGGCCAAGGCTTGGATGCAAAAACCGCAGTTAGTACGTCGCTGGCACCCGCATCTCGCACCAATCTATGCGCTTCAGACAGTGATAAGCCCGTATCGACGACATCGTCGATGATCAGGGCGCGACGTCCAGCCAGGGGCCTTTGCAAGTCAGCGCGAACCTCGCACCGGCCAAGACTGGCCCGCTCATCACCATAGGAGGCAAGCCAAAGGGCGTCGAAACGCACGTGGCGGCCTAGCCTGGCCAAGGCGCGGGTCAGGTCAGCGGCGAACCAGATACCGCCCGTCAAGAGACAGACCGCCACCGTCTCATCATCAATCCGCGGTGCGATTTGCGCCGCCAAATCTGCCACCTTCTCAGCTACGTCTTGTTCGGTCAGCAGAACGGTAGGAACTTGGGCATCAGCCATGGGGACTCAAAGCGTAAGGGGAGGATTCGGGGAGAGGCTTCGCCTCTTGGAGTGCGGGGCCAACGTCATGGGTAGGCTCGTCCGGCTTTGCTTCAGCCTCTGAAGGGCTGTGGTGGGCGGGCGAAGGCGAGGGCTTAGATCCCTGACTGCGATGCGCTGGTTTGTGCGCAGCCTCAGGGGCAAAAGCCACTTCAAGCTGACTGGCCGTTAGGGGCGGGTCGAGTAGGAAGATGTTGAAATGGCGGGTCTCACCGGCCGGAACAACCGCATCGGCGGGCTGAGCGATTTTGGTGGCAACGGACTTCCCCGCCTTATTGAGAAGACTAACTCTCAAAGGCGGTGCCTCTATCGGCTTATCTTTCAAGTTACGAAGGACACCTGTTACGGAAAGGGCTGCGTGGCCGTCTTGTAATGACGGTTGAGCCTGGATCCCCTCAATTGTTAATCCCAAGCTATTGACCGGTAATCCGACCCAGGCGTAGGCGGCCGCAGTCTTGGGCCAAAGACCAACAACGTTTATTCGAAACACAGCAGCAAGGCCCAACATCACCACCAGGGCTGCGGCCATACCCGCCCAGATGATCCCAGTGGCCGCTGCCTGGCGCACCTTGCGCTCATCTTCCTTCTTAGCGCGGTAAACCTTTGAGATTTCCGGGCCCTCAGCCTCTGAGAGGTCCTTAGTGTCCAGCTGGGTCTGAGAACTGTTCCCATCACGGGAGCCTGTCTCACGGTCAGTTAGGGCAAAAATAATATCGAGATCACTGTCCGCGTCACCCGCATCATCCGTGGGATATGCGGTCCATCTGTGACTGCATTCGGCACACCTTACCGCACGCCCATCCGGCGTTATCTTAGACGCGTCGACCGTGTAACTGGTGGCGCATTTGGGACAGGTTAGGATCATCTGAGGCTGAGTGTAGAGGTGTTCGCAGAAAACATGCGACCCCAGATTCGCAGAATTCTATCTGTTTTTCCTTCGATGCTCAGAATTCGTAAGGCTTGCCTATAGGCGACTGAAAGACAGTGGCGTACCTTGAGTTGCTCCAGCATGCCTTGTGGCAACCCAACGATAGACTCGCGAGTTGGTCCGGCATTTGTGCTATGCACTCAATTTTTCCGGACTTTAGGAGTGGGAACGTCTCCGTTGGCTAGGTTAAGCGACAAACTGTTCGCCGCAGACGACGTGCTGAGGTTTGACAATGTCTCGCTGACCTATGGTCGACGCGCTGAGGCCCTGCGCGGCATCAGCTTTGCCCTGAAGCCGGGATCTTTTCATTTCATCACCGGTGCCTCAGGAGCGGGCAAAAGCTCTCTGATGAAGCTGATCTATATGGCGGTAAAACCGACCGCCGGGAAGATCGAGCTGTTTGGCCACGATGTGTCCAAAGTGTCAGCAGGCGACTTGCCGTTTCTGCGACGCAGGGTCGGCGTTGTCTTTCAAGATTTCCGCCTATTGGATCACTTGTCTGCCTTCGACAATGCTGCTGTCCCCCTTCGGATTGCTGGCCTCAAACCAGAGTCCTATCGGAACGATGTCGCAGAACTGCTGGCATGGGTCGGGCTCAAGGATCGCATGCATGTCCTGCCACCCACCCTTGCGGGGGGCGAAAAGCAGAGATTGGCCATTGCCCGCGCAGTGGTCGGGCGGCCAGAAATCCTGCTGGCGGATGAGCCAACGGGAAATCTCGATGCAGAGATGAGCGAGCGCATCCTGAAACTTTTCACCCAGCTCAACCGACTAGGCACGACGGTGCTCATCGCCACCCACGATCAGACTATGGTGGCACGATCAGGGATGCCGGTCCTGCACCTTGACGCGGGCCACCTTATCCGGCGGGCGGCGGGAGAGGAATGATGAGCGACCTCTTAGCTCGCCGATGGCGACCCGCCACCTTCCTTCCGGAAGCCGACAACCGGGATGGAAGTCTCACCTTCGTTGTCGCAACCCTATGCTTTCTCGCCTGCCTCATGGCCCTGACCGTCTTGGCTACCAATCGTGCGGTGAATACCTGGTCAGATCAATTGACCAGCCAAGCGACCATTATCGTCAGACCGCGCGCCAATGAGACACCCGACCTTGCCGCCGCCCGGGCCGCAGAGGCCTTAGCCGGTGTTCCTGGCGTCATAGAAGCGCGGGCCCTTGAGCGCGAAAAAGCCGAGGCCTTGGTAGAGCCCTGGTTGGGGGACATCACTGATCTCGAAGACTTACCCATCCCCCGGCTTGTTGCGGTTGATCTCGACAATGCCAGTCCTGCAACCCCGTCAACCCTAGCAGCGGCGCTGAAGGCGCGAGGTATTGATGGAATTATTGACGACCACTCGATCTGGACGCGGGACATCGCCAGATCTGCCGACGTCATTGCCTGGGTGTGCGGCGGCGTTTTCTTACTGATTACGGCTGCGGCTGGGGCCGTCATCGCCTTTGCTACACGGGCGGGTCTCTTAGCTCGCCGTGAGGTCGTCGAGGTTCTTCACCTAACTGGGGCAGAAAATCTCTTTATCGCCAGATTGTTCCAAGTCCGATTTGCTCAGCTGTCGGCCATTGCCGGAGCTCTAGGGGCGGTTGGCGCTGCGGGGGTCGGAGCTGTTTTGCGACTTACCGCAGGCGGGGGAGAGCTTACCCATGCCATTCCGATCCTTTGGTCAGACTTGCTGGTGGTGGCACCCTGCCCATTGGTGGCAGCCCTTGTTGCAGCCATTGCAGCGCGGATGACCGCCGAACGCATGATATCGGAAATCACATGAAGACCCTGGCCGCGCTCCTCTTAGCAGCTGCCATCTGGGCGGTCGGCCTGGTGACCTTCGCCGATCGTGTGGAGCGATCCACACCAGCGCGTCTGCCCACAAAGGCCCAGGGTGTGGTCGCCCTGACCGGCATTGGCTCTAACGAGCGGATCGGAGCTGGGGTCGTCCTGCTTGAACGGGGCCTTGCCAAGCGCATGCTGGTCTCAGGAGTGAATCGCGAGGTCAGTCGAGAAGATATTCGCAAGGTGAGCAAGGCGGCGCGCCGAATCTACGACTGCTGCATCGACTTGGGATTTACTGCCGCAGACACGGTTGGCAATGCGCGCGAGACTGCTGAATGGGCCAGGGCTATGCGCTATGACAATCTGATCGTCGTGACTGCTGACTACCACATGCCCCGGGCCATGCTTGAACTTCGATCCACCATGCCTCAGGCAAGGCTCCAGGCCTATCCGGTGGCGACGTCGGTCCTCAACGCCCACCGCTGGTGGCGCAGTTCGAAATCGGCTCGCTTGATGATCGTGGAGTATTCGAAGTATCTGGCCATACTTGGTCGCGAAACTGTCCGCGGCCTCGGCCCTTCGGCGAAAGGCTGACCTTTGACCCTGCTCCGTTCCCTGGTTTTTGCGTTCCTATTTTACCTGTGGTCGCTGATCTTCTCGATTTCCATGATGCCCTTTCTGCTTGCACCGCCCTTGTGGACTGTGCGTGCCCTGAGCGTGTGGAGCGCTGGTATCAGCCTCCTGCTTCGGGTCATATGCGGTGTGAAGGTGGAAATCCGCGGCCAGGAACACATGCCTAAGGGGCCGGCCATTGTCGCGCCCAAGCATCAATGCATGCTGGATGTATTCGCCCAGTTTGGTGCCCTGCCGTCTGTTCTTTTCGTCATGAAAAAGGAACTGACCTATATTCCCCTATTCGGCTGGATCGCCTTGAAGATGGGCAGCATTGTCGTTGACCGAGACGGCCATTCCGCCGCCCTGAAAAAAATGGTCAAGGATGCGCAGGTCCAGTTTGATCGTTCCCCCCGGCAATTGCTGATCTTCCCCGAGGGGACACGCGGCGAGCCCGGCGCTAAAACGGTCTACAAGCCCGGCATTGCCGCACTTTATCGCGAGCTGAATTTGCCCGTGCATCCAGTGGCCACCAATTCCGGAACCCATTGGCCAGCTCACGGCCTGATGCGCCATCCGGGGATTGTCGTCTTTGAATATCTCGAGCCCATACCCGCGGGCCTCAAGCGGGGCGAGTTCATGCGCATTCTTCAAGAGCGCATCGATACAGCCTCCGAAAAGCTGATCGGCCTCTAGGTCTTACTTTCCACAAGCCGCTGCAGGCGGATCATAGCTGGATCGCGGATCCCTTCGGCTTCTAGGTGGTCGACCAGGTCGTTGAGATAGTCTTCGTTTCGGCCTGAAAAACCTATGGCTCCGGAGATCAGTTCCGCCTGGCGCTCAAGACTGAGAGGCCCCGCCCATTGGGGGTGGGCAATGTCAGAAAGAAAGGTCAAGGCGTCGATTTTTCTGCCGTCGACCAGGCGCACATGAACCCGCGCCTCAACATAGGTTTCGGTGGGCTGTTCGCGCTCGCGAAGATAGGCATAGGTTTCTGGCCAACCCTGCTCTGTGACCCGAAACACCGCCCCACGGACGGAACCCCCCGGCGCTAGCCCAAGCACCAGTCCGGGACGCTCATAGGTGCCCCTATGGTGCACGGAATAGATACAGAAGGCGCGACGACGTCCGTATAAGGTGGCGGGAAATCGCTCTACGAACGCAAACCCTGGCCGCCACATCAGCGATCCATAACCAAAGACCCAGTGCTCAGACGCCATGTTCCGCCGCTCAACTCCTGACGCTTCGCCGACACCCGCTGAGGGTCCTCCGGACCGGCCCCGCCGCTTGGGACTGTATGGTCCGTATATTGCCTTGGCTATCGCTGTTACCGTCTGGTCTGGCGCATGGTGGACGGCGCGCCAAACCGTCATTCAGCACATGGATGACCAAGTCTCTAGATTTAGGGCAGCCGGCTATGACCTTTCATGGACCCAGCGCACGGTCAGCGGCTATCCGTTTCGACTTGATGTGGTTCTTACACGATTCAAAGGTGTCGCTCCCAGCGGCTGGGGTCTGAGTTCTGAGCGGCTGGAGGCTGAGGCCTACATGCATGCACCAGATCATTGGGTGTTCGCCGCGCCGCAAGGTCTAAGCCTTCTGCGCCCGAAAAGTGGAGCCGTTGAGGTCACCGGATCGACACTTCACGCAAGCTTGCATGGCTTGGAAATGAGGCCGCCAAGCCTCTCGCTTGAGGGGATCAACCTGCATTTCAAGACCCCGAGCGGGGTACAGCCCTTCGCGCTGACCTCAGCCGATAAGGTGGAATTTCATCTCCGCCCAGGGCCAGATCGTCAGGGTGCTGTCTTGTTTCGGCTAACCAATGGCTCTCTCGGCCTGAGCGCAGAAGGTCGTCCGGTAGGTTTGCAATTGGAGGCCATCTTATCAAGGGCAGACGCCCTGCAAGGACCAGGATTGGCGAAGGCATTTAGGGCCTGGACCCTGGCGGGCGGACGGGCAACCTTGAAAGTGGCCAGGGCCACAGTCGGCGACGCCATGATCGCGACGTCGACTGGAGACCTCTCACTGACTCCCGATGGCTATCTATCCGGTCAGTTGGACGTCACCCGAAACAAGGGCCATGAAGCCCTGATGGCGCTCTCATATTTGGGCGTAATTCCAAAAACAGCAGGGGCTGCAGTGCCAGCCAGTTCGCAGATTGAGGGACCAATGGTCCTGCATTTTCGCAAGGACGCCACCTATCTCGGACCGGTCGAGATTGGCCCTGCAGCCAAGGCCTTCTGAGAGACCTCACGGCCACTGGTTACTGACGCAACTTTATTCCCTCCCGCGGGACTATTGCGCCCCAAGCCGCAATGACATATCGGCCAAGATAGAGTTTTCGGGGAAGACTATGGCCAAGCCGAACGAAGATGCGCCATCACTAGACGCCATTCGCGCGCGCTTGGATGTGCTGGACGCGCAAATGCTCGCCTTGATCGACGAGCGCGCTGGCCTTGCAAGGCAGGTGGCCGTGGCAAAGGCGGCGGCAGGTGCGGCGGGCAAATTCGGCTTGCGGCCAGGCCGGGAAGCGCAGTTGCTGCGCACCCTGTTGTCCAAGCCAAGATCGGCCGCGACACCAACCTTGATCACCCGAATTTGGCGCGAACTCATCGGGGACAGCCTATCCCGCCAGGGGCCGTTTCATCTGGCGGTCTATGGCGGCAAGACCCCAGCACGGACCGGAGAATTCGCCCGGGCCCGGTTCGGTGCCGCGCCTGCCATGGTCTCAGTGGCCAAGCCGGAAGAGGCCATCGCCTTAGCCAAGACACCAGGCGGGGTCGCAGTATTGTCCCTAGCCTCTGACACTCCCTGGTGGGGCCGCCTATTGGCCGAACCGAACATGAAGGTGTTCGCGGCCCTCCCCTGCTTGACAGGTTGGGGACCGCTCACCGCCCTCGCCGCAGCAGAGATCGAGGTCGAACCGACCGGTGATGATCTGACCTACTGGGTGACAGACTCTCACCTTGCGGCGGCAGCCATAGAAGACGCCCTAAGCCGGGATGGCGTAGCAGCCGATCTCTTGGCCGAAGCCGGCGGCTTGAAGCTTTTCGCCCTGATCGGCTATTATCAGCCTCAGGACGAACGCCTCGCCCGGGCACCTGGACGCCTGACGGGGGTCATCGGTGCCGCCGCGGCTCCAGTCGATAACTAGCCTCGAAACACGAAATCGTTCAGGCTCACCTGATGGGAGTTCACTCCCACCAGGGTGATGTGATCCGTCCCGAGATCCACCACGGTATTTGCACCGACCTGACGTATCTTCAGTCCCTGGGAACTATGATCGAAGGTCAGATGATCCTGGCCAGGTTGGAAGTCGGTGATCCGAGCGGTCACGTCGGAACCGGCGAACTGGAAGTCGTCCTTTCCGGCCCCACCGGTGAGCAATTGTTTGCCATGGCCAGCCACGAGAATATCGTTGTTGACCCCACCTATGAGGGTGTCAGCACCATCAGAACCAATAATCAGCTGCCGAGCCTCAGGATGTTCGGCCTCACCCCCAGAGGCCAATCCCCCATGTCGGTCATAATAGACAAAGGCATCGGCCTGGATGTGCTGGGTGTCGGTATTTCTCAGAATGATGTCGGATAGGCTGGTGTGCTGGATCTGCGACAGGGTTTGGCCATCAAAGCCCTGATTTTGGTACCAGAACCGGTCACCGTCCCGCAGGGCCTCAAACTGGTCACCAATAATGACCTGGAAGGTCTGACCCATCATCGCGCCCGGCTGGTGATCTTCCGCCAAGCCACCCACCCAGAGGTCGACCTTGTCGATGCTGCCATAGGCGTTCTTTAGGGCAGCAGCAGTCGTGGGATCAGAGGTCAATTCACTGAAGCTGGCATAGGGCTTCAAATGCAGGGCAATCCGGGTTTCATTCAGAGACCCCAGACCAAGGTCACGACCACGCTGAATATTGATGGCGGCCAAGTCCATGGCGACCGGCGGCACATCAAGGAAGTTCCTCAGGTCATCAACAATATGCACGTCTAGGGCATTGGACAGGTCGCCGGACAAATGCCGAAGCAAGCCGTCGGCACCGCCATAGGCCTCAAAGCCATCGGTCGACTGGAAAAAGGCTTCCTTAAGACTGACCGCAGGGCCGACATCCTGACCCTGTTCATCCACCTTCTGGAGGTTGGCCGAGACGATAGAGTGCCCAAAACGGAAGGCAGCCCCTGCGAATTCCTCGCTAATGGTCGAATTCACCGTCGGATCGTAACCCTTGTACGCGCTAATGGCATTCGGTCCGAGCAAGTGCGGCAGGAACTCTGAATAGGTGATGTGGGCGATTTCGGCCGTAACGATCGCCTTGGCCTGCTCGTAGAGATGATCCCCCGTCCAGTCAGGGTGAAGGGCCTTCAGGTGATCAACCTGATAATTGTGCTCGCGGACAAAGAGAGTCTGCAGGGCGGTCAAATCAGGGTTTTCCTGAACCCGGGCATCTCCGGCGACAAAAGCGCCATTGACCACAGGCAGGTTATTGCCAGCGGATGTCAACATATGGCCGTCTGCGGTCCTTAGACTTGCAGCTGTGGCGGCGTCAGACCCATAGACCTGGGACCCGTCGAGCCATCCTGTGACGGAGTTGACCGCCGTCGCAGCCTTGCCGTTGAGCCCCGTTGCAGGATCGATCACTGTTCGGGTCATCGAGATCTTGCTGGCAGAAAGGTCTGGATCGCCCGGTGAAATCGAGATGTCGATATGGGTCTTGCCGTCTGTTTTGGCGAGATCCAGGTCGTGATCAAGGAACTGTCCCCAGGCATACATCATGCCAGATAGCCCCTCGGCGTTCGCGTCATCCCCGTGACCTG
>CAITHQ010000244.1 GCA_903892305.1 uncultured Alphaproteobacteria bacterium | reverse complement strand
GTGCACAAGACCGCACGCGCGGCGATTGCCGGGCAGAAGCCGGCCGTGCTGTGGTTCACCGGGTTGTCCGGTGCCGGCAAGTCGACCATCGCCAACCTGGTCGAAAAGCAGCTCCATGCCGCCGGCCACATGACCTACCTGCTCGATGGCGACAACGTGCGCCACGGCCTCTGCGCCGATCTGGGCTTCTCCGATGCCGACCGGGAGGAGAACATCCGCCGCATCGGCGAAGTGGCCAAGTTGTTTCTCGATGCCGGCGTGGTGGTGCTGACGGCCTTCGTGTCCCCCTTCCGCGACGACCGCCGCCGCGCCCGGGCCCTGGTGCAGGCCGGCGATTTCATCGAGATCCATTGCGCCGCCGACCTGGCCGTCTGTGAAGGGCGGGACACCAAGGGGCTCTATGCCAAGGCCCGCGCCGGAGAGATCAAAGAATTTACCGGCATCTCCAGCCCCTACGAAGAACCGGAACATCCCGAACTTCGCATTGATACGGGTAGTCAAAGCTTGGAGGATTCGGTGGCCCAGGTGTTGGCCTATCTGGCGGCCCAGGGGGTGGTGCCGGGGGTGGACTGAGAACAATGGCTGCGCCAGGAATGCCGACCATTCACGGTCCTGGTTCTTGTCTGGCGGTCCAGAAGCCAAGTTTCCATCTTGTTGCAAGATCGTGCGACCTAACCTGAGCCAGCCTTGAATCAACTTGATCAATACGAATCAGGGCCCCTTGATGACCACCTCGCTCCAGGACGCCATCAACGCCTTTTTGGCGGCGGGCAACCAGAATCTCAGAGGTGACCCCTCGGCCATACAGGCCATCTGGTCTGAAACGGACGACATCAGCGACATGGGCCCCACCGGCACCTTCAACCGCGGCCGCAAAGCCGTGATGGACCAATTCGCCACCGAATCCGTCATGGGCTTCGATGGCACCGTGGTGATGGTCGACCGAACCGTGGTCGAAACGGCGGACATGGGCTTCCTGGTCTGCCGCGAACAGGCCCCCGGAGCGACCCTCAACGGCCAGCCGATCGCCCTGGACATGCGCTCGACCACCATCTTCCGGCGGGAAAATGGCCACTGGCGCGTGGTGCATCACCACACCGATCGCCTGATCTGACTCCCCGCGCCGAACCTTCCCCGCCCACCTACCAGGGCACGCGCTCGCCCCGGTGATGCATGTGGCTGTGGGGGAAATGCTCCCGGGCCATCGTCACCAGATGGACGACCGTATGGGCCCCTTCCTGGAGTTCCATCGGCGCGTCTTCACCGCCGAGATCGGTCTTCACCCAGCCGGGATGGGAAGCGGCGACAAGGATGCCCTGGCTGGCCAGCCGCTTGGCCTGGATCAGGGTGAGCATGCCCAGGGCGGCCTTCGAGGTGGAATAGCCCACGGTCATCTGGTCCTCGAACTCATGCCAACGGTTGTGGGCGGCATCCATCGAGCCGAGAATCGATGACTGGTTGATGACGCGGGCATCCTCACTGCGGGCCAAAAGCGGCAGCAGGGCCTGGGTGATCGCATACGGGGCGATGAGATTGACCTCAAGGGTGCGGCGAATCTTGTCCGCATT
>CAITHQ010000243.1 GCA_903892305.1 uncultured Alphaproteobacteria bacterium | reverse complement strand
GGTCTGACCGCCTATGCTGGTCTGCTGCGCATTGGTGGCCTCAAGGCCGGTGATGTGGTCTTCGTGTCCGGCGCAGCCGGTGCCGTGGGTTCCGTGGTCTGCCAGATCGCCAAGTTGAAGGGCCACAAGGTCATCGCTTCCGCAGGCGGGGCAGAGAAGGTGAAATTCCTCACTGAAGAGCTCGGCGTCGATGTCGCCATCGACTACAAGGCGACCAGCGACCTCTCCGCCGCCCTACTGGCCGCGGCCCCTGAAGGCATTGACGTCTATTTCGAAAACGTCGGCGGGGCCCATCTGGAAGCAGCCATCAATGCGGCCAACCCCTTTGCTCGCATGGCCCTGTGCGGCATGATTTCCCAGTACAACGACACTGAGGCCGGGGTCGGCACCCGCAACATGATCCAGTGCGTCGGCAAGAGCCTGCGCCTGGAAGGCTTCATCGTCTCCAACCACTGGGACATGATGCCCGCCTTCGTGAAGGACCTGGCCGAGTGGCACGCCGCCGGCAAGATCACCTGGAAGCAGACGGTCCGCGAAGGCATTGAGAATGCACCCTCCGCCTTCCTTGGCCTTTTTGCCGGTGAGAACTTCGGCAAGATGCTGGTGAAGCTGGGCTAACTTCTCTCCCCGGTCATACCGGTGAAGGCCGGTATCCAGTTGCATCTCCTGGGCTAACCAGAAGACCGGATCTCCGGATCCTGACCTCGCTCCGCGCCCTACGAACTGGACCCCGGCCTCCGCCGGGGTGACCGGTAGGGGGATGACGGCCCGCGACGCTATTCCAACCCCGGTCATACCGGCGAAGGCCGGTATCCAGGTCCATCCACTGTGTTAGCTGATTACGTCCTCAGCCGACATCCCCAAACGCCTTGAGGGCGGCCTCTGCGATGGGGCCGCCCCATTCTTGTACGAAATGGCCGCCGTCGGGGATGATCATGGGCTCAGGGCAGCCGCGGATCTGGCTGCGTAGGATATCCATCACCGGAACCCCCAGCACCATGTCGGCCGCCCCCACTGCCATGAAGCTCTGGCCCGTCCAGGTGTTCGACCAGAAATCGACGGCCTTGAGACTCTCTTCGATGCCCTCCATGCCCGGATCGGTCATCACCCGCTCCGGAAAGGCCCGCGCACCGGCCTTGTAGGTGATGTCCGGGAAGGGGGAGTCATAGGCGGCGATTTCCTGAGGCGTCAGGTGGGGCGTGCCCCGCCCCATGAGGGCACCGACCGCAAGATCGGGATTGGCCTTGGCATAGGCCCGCCAGGCCAGAAAGCCGTCGCTGGGCGACGCGCCAATGGCCAGGCAGGTATTCATCACCAAGAGCCGCGAGAGCCTTGCTGCAAAAGCCGCATCCACCGGCAGGGTCAAACCGATCAGCCCGCCCCAATCCTGAACCACCAGGGTGATTTTGGTAAGGTTCAGACGCTCCACCAGGGCCAGCAGGGCCTTGCGATGGAAGTGGAAGCCATAGACCGCGTCATCCACCGGCTTATCCGACCGGCCAAAGCCGAAGAAGTCTGGTGCCACGACCCGGGCCCCGCTGGCCAGGAAGTGGGGGATCATCCGGCGATAGAGAAAACTCCAGGATGGTTCGCCATGCAGGCAGAGGAAGGTTCTGTCTCCCTGCCCCTCATCCACATAGGCCATGCGCAGGCCCTCATAGCCCGGCAGATCGTCTACATAATGCGGGACAAAGGGAAAATCGGGCAGGTCAGTGAACCGATCATCGGGGGTGCGTAGGGCCTGCATGGACTTGATCTCCTGTGGGCTGGCGATTGTGCCAGATCAGATTGGCGAATGCACGCCTTGGCCCCGGCCCTTGGGAGGGATACAAGGCCCGGTCATCGCCACCGGAGTGCGACCGTGTCTCGCCTGTTTAACGCCTATGTGATTGTCGACTGGAGCGCCGCGGCCAAGCCGTCTACGGGCGCTGACTCTGTCTGGATTGGCGTCATGAAGCGCGACGTGCGGTTCCGTCTGACCTTTGAGTCTTTTAATCCACCGACCCGTCAGGAAGCTGAAAAGAAGCTAGCCAGTCTATTGGAGGACTTCAAGAAGCGCTCAGAACGGGCCCTGGTGGGCTTTGACTTTCCTTTAGGCTTTCCCCGTGGCTTTGCGCCTGCTCTGAACCTGACAGGTGATCCGCCCTGGCGCGCGGTCTGGGATCAGCTGGACAAGATGGTCAAGGACAAGGCCGACAACACCAATAACCGCTTCGGCGTCGGGTCCGAGATCAACCGCCGCATGACCGGCGGCCCCTTCCCCTTCTGGGGCTGCCCGCCCAAGGACACCCTGACAACGCTGCAGCCCAAGCGTACCCGCGAGCACGGCCCTGACGACCTGCCGGAATTCCGCTATGCAGATCAGGCGGCCAAGGGCGCCAGCTCGATCTGGAAGCTCTATTATAATGGCTCGGTCGGCGGTCAGGCCATCATGGGCATTCCCGCTGTCAGGCGCATGAAGGTTGCCCGGGGTGAGGCTTTGAAAGCCTGGCCCTTCGAAACGGGCTTCCAGCCTCTGAAGGAGTCTGACCTCGAGGGCGTCGATGTGGTGGTCGCTGAGGTCTATCCGTCCATCTTCAAGGCCCAACCGGCCCCTGGCGAGGTCAAGGACCAGGCCCAGGTCCGCGTCACCGCCGAACACTTCGCCAAGCTCGACGAAGCCGGCAAGCTGGGCGCGGCCTTCGGGCCGGGCAAGGCCCTGGCACCCGAAGTCGTGGCTGTGGCCGAGCGGGAAGAAGGCTGGATCCTGGGAGTTGAGGGATAGATTCCCCACACCACTAATCGAATGACAACATGTCGCGCCTAAAGTAAGCTAGCTTAAGCTAGTTTATCGGAGCGCGTGATGCAGGTTGGAGCTTTCGAAGCCAAAAACACGCTTGGGGCCTTGCTGGACCGGGTGGAGCAAGGCGAAGAAATTGTCATCACCCGCCATGGCAAGGCTGTGGCGCGTCTTGCACCTTGCGCCCCACAGATAGATCAAGATGCAGCTAGGTCCGCTCTAGCTAGAATTCGGACTCGGGCGGTTGAGTTGGGCGGCGCGTCGATCGCCTGGGAAACCCTAAAGGCAGACCGGGATTTAGGACGGCCATGAGCCTCGTGCTCGACAGCTCCGCCACCTTGGCCTGGGTCTATAGCGACGAGACAACAGAGGCGGTGAGCCATGTTTTCGACGCCGTCGCATCTCGGGGTGCCTGGGTTCCAGGGCTATGGCGACTGGAAATTGCCAACGTGCTTGAAATGGGAGTCCGCCGCCGACGACATGACGCGGCCTTCCGGGACAACACCTTGTCGGATCTCGCTGCTCTACCCCTTCAACAAGACCTCGAGACTGAGCAGCACGCCTGGGGCGCCACAGCTCGGCTCGCAAGCCAATATGGCCTCACCCTCTATGATGCGGCGTATCTAGAGCTCGCCCGTCGTCGTGGACTGCCCTTAGCGACCCTGGACAGAGACCTTAGACAGGCTGCACTTAGCGAGGGCGTGCCTTTGCTGGGGCTCTAGTCCTACCGCCCCCGCACGTTCAGATACCTGAACCTCGCCATGAGCAGGCCGGCTGACACAAAGCTCGCCACCACCACGGCCCAGACAATACCGTTCACCCCCAGCTTCATGGGGATGGCAAAGACATAGGCCAAAGGGGTCATGATGATCACATAGCTGGTCAGGTGGGCCGCAGTTGGGATCCAAACGTCGGCGCGGGCGCGCAGGGCTTGGGCGCAGACCACCTGCAGGGCGTCAGGGATCAAGAAGAGGCAGGAAATGACCAGGGCTGAGGCCGCCATCCCTATGGTGGCTGGGTCCTTGGTGTATTGCCCAGCGATGAAGCCCGCTGCGGGCCACAGGACGAATGAGATTAGCACGCCGAAGGTGACGGTCACCCCAAAGGCGATCCAGCTGATCCGGCGCACGCCGGCAAAGTCTCGCGCGCCATAGGCCCGGCCCACCAGGACTGCCGTGGCCGTCGATAGGCCCAGGGGCACCATGAAGACAATAGCGATGACGTTCAGGCTAATGGCCCAGGCGGCGACGGCCAGGCCGCCGATCCAACCCGCTATGACGTTCATGCTGGCGAAGGCTGCCACTTCGAAGAAGTTGGAGATGCCAGCTCCATAGCCGATCCGCCTCTGCTCGGTCTCCGCCGCCAGATTGGTCTCGGGCTTGCCGAAGACCCCATGGGCCTTCGCGTCTGGCATGCGGGCGATATAGATCAGCAGGGCCACAGCTAAGAAGGTCCGCGCCGCTGCGGTCGCCCAAGCGCCACCGACGGCCCCCAAGGCGTGCAAGCCAAAGACGCCGGGCACCAGGAGCAGGTCCACCGCTAGGTTCACAGCATTGGCGATCCACATCAAGGTCGCCGCGGGCTTGGGCCGACCCAGCCCCTCCAGCCAGAAACTAGCGGCTATGCTGATGGCGTAGCCGGGCATGGAGGCCGAGAAAATCACGAGGGGCCGGGTGGCTCCGTCAGCCAGAACAGGGGCCAAATGCAAATGATGCAGGAAGGTCGGGCCGCCAACCACCAGGAGGGCTGAACAGGCCAGACCAATCCAGAAGCCATAGACCAGAGCCCGCCTCAGAACCGCGCCGGTCTCCGCCAGGTTATTTCGTCCCACTGCGCGGGAGGTCATGACCTGAACCCCAGAGAGTAGGCCGACAATCATGGTCACCACCACGCTGGTGGGTGCCCAGCCCAGGGCATGAAAGCCCAGTTGCTCTGCGGAATAGCGTCCGACGACGATAGAGTCCGACAGACCCATACCCATTATGCCCAGGCGCGACAGAACCACTGGCCAAGAGAGCTGCAACAGCTCTGCCAGATCCGTGCGAACAGTCGCGGTTACCGGGGAAGCCGTTTCGGCTTCTTCGGGGGTCATGGGGCACCTGTTGTCAAAGAGGGCGGGAAAATGCCGGTTCGCGTCTCTCACGGCAAGGAGAAGTTTAATGGGAAGGACGCCCTGGGCCACTTTGCGCCCCAAGCCTTTGCGGGCATGATGGATTGGCCCATCAGGCACCACTCGGATCACTGAGGCACCACAACTGCCGCTTTGTAGAAAGACCCTGACCCATGAAAACCTACCGCATTGGCGTCATCGGCCTTGGCCAGCGCATTGCCCACGTCCTGGCTGCCATGAAAGAGGTCGGCTGGAACCTTGAGGTGGTTGCCCATGCTGACCCGGCGCCGGTGGGGGCAGCCATACTGGCCGAGGCCGGGATCGAGGCTGGTCGGAACCTGCCTGATGCCAAGGCTCTGCTGGCTGCCGGCCCCTATGACCTTGTCATGATCGGCACGCCCAATCACCTGCACTTTGAACACCTGAACATGGCCCTGGACACAGGCTGGCAGGTGTTCTGCGAAAAGCCCATTGTCCGCACCCAGGACGAAAGCTTCGCCCTGGCCCGGCGGCTTTCGGCGGGCCCGCCGCAGCCCCTCTACATCGGCCTGGTCATGCGCTCCATGACCATTGTTCGGGAGGTCATCGCCCGCTGCGACTCCGGCCAGCTGGGGGAGATCGTCTCTATCGACGCGACAGAGCACCTGCCGCCAGAGCATGGCGGCTATCTGGCCCGCAACTGGCGCAGGCGGCAGGAATGGGGCGGGTCCTATCTGCTGGACAAGGTCTGCCATGACTTTGATATATTCGGGCGGATCGCCAGGGCCCGCCCTGCCCGGGTGGCCAGCTTTGGTGGTCGCCGCATCTTCACTGCCGAGCGCGCAGGTCGCCCCAGGACCTACGACAATGGCGAAGCCGCCTATTCCCTGAGGGATGCCGGCTGGATGGGAGCCAATGACAGCTTTCAGTCTGACATGGACGTCACCGACCATCAGACCGCCATGGTGGAATACGAGAACGACATCCGCCTGACCTTCCACGCCAATAGCCACGTGGCCCTGCCCGAGCGGCGCTGGTACGTGGCCGGAACCGAAGGCACACTGATCGCCGATTTGGTACGCAACCGCCTGATGGTCCGCCCCACCTTGAGCCGCCAGAAGCCCGAGCGCATCGACTATGGCGGGGTGACTGCAGACAGCCACAATGGCGCTGATCAGTCCATGGCCCGGGACCTGCTAGGTGCCCTAGAAGGCAAGGCCCCCTTCCCTGTCACGCCCTTCGAAAGCCTGGAGGCTGGGCTAACGGTTATGGCCCTGGATCAGGCCCTGGAGCAGAGGACCATGGTCGACTGTGACGCTATGTGGGCGTCTTATGACGCGGCGATTAGGGGCGGCTAAGGCATAGATTTGGAGTCCAATACCGTTATCGGTTCAGAACTGCACCCTACTCAACTCAGCATCATTTTATTGGTCATTGACGATAGATTCCCATTTCTCGGGAATGGTGCACAGAGTAAGGATGAAGGTTGTATGTTTGCACAATTCAGCTCCCACGAACTATCTGGGTGCTTGAACCACAAGTCGGAGCTGTCCCTTGTCTCAAACCTCTTGGTGGCACTCAAAGCCTGGCCACCTGCGTGGCAATGCCTTTTTGAGACTTTTTCTCTTGCTGTCCTTGCTGATGGGTATCGGCAGTCAGGCCGTCGCCCAAGGGACAGAGCCCGCCCATAAGACACCCAAAATCGCTCTGGTTCTTTCCGGGGGCGGAGCCCTTGGTCTGGCTCATGTTGGCGTGATCCAGGAACTTGAGCGAATGAACCTTCGGCCTGATTTTGTGGTCGGAACCTCCATGGGATCGATTGTCGGTGGCCTCTATGCGTCGGGTCTCGACGGCGCAGCACTGGAGCGCGTGGTCAATGAAATGAACTGGGCGGAGATCTTCAATCCGACCCCTGAGCGGCGCAATCTGACCTATCGCCAGAAGACCCAAGATGCAGATTTCCCGGTCAAGGCCAGCCTTGCGCTGGACGGGGCAAACCTGATCCTTCCCGCAGGCGCGATATCTGATCAGAAGCTGCTTCAACAGCTTCGTTACTTCAGTGCAGCCAAGGGGGTCTTAAAGAGCTTCAATGACTTGCCTATACCCTTCCGGGCCGTCGCTACGGACATAGAAACCGGTAAGGCTGTGGTCATTGATCATGGGGAACTCCCCATGGCTATGCGGGCGTCCATGTCGGTTCCTGGTGTCTTCTCCCCCATAACCATGGACGGGAAATTGCTGGTGGACGGGGGTATGGCCGCAAATATTCCCATCAGCATCGCCCGCGACATGGGGGCTGATATCGTCATCGTGGTCGCCACACCTAGCGCCCTCCAGGACAGACAAAAGATAGCCTCGGCCTTGGACGTCCTGGGACAGTCCGTGACCCTGTTAATTCTCTCCAACGAGCGCGCTCAGCTTGCCACTCTGACGCCCAATGACGTGCTGATCATGATCGATCCCGGCGACATAAACGCCGCCGCATTTGACCGCGGAAAGGATCTCATAACGGCTGGACGTAAGTCATTGATGGCAAAGACAGCAGACTTAAATCGGCTCTTGGCGAACCGGCCTCTGAGACCCAAAACCTTGGCAACTGCGCCGCCAACGACTCAAATCGACTATATCCGGATCCAGAATGGGTCTCGTCTCGCTGATGAGGTTATTAAGCAAAAGGTTGATGATTTGGTCGGGAAACCCGCCGACCCAGAGACCATCAATTTGGCCCTCGACCGCGTCTTCGCCCTTGGACAATTCGATCGCGTCGATTACGTTCTTGAACGAACGAAAGAGGGCGCAGGCCTTGTCGTCAGGGCTGAAAATCGCGCGCCATCGGCTGGACGCATTAGACTGGGGCTAACCGTCGCCAACGATTTCCGCAGCGTTTCTGACTACACACTGTCATTTGATTACCGCACCCCGGCCTTGGACAACTACGGGAGTGAACTGCAGTTACAAGCGACCATAGGCGATCGTAGCGCGGCATCTGCCGAGCTGTTCAAACTCTTAGAGCCGAGCCAGAGCTGGTTTCTCACCGGGAAGGTTAAGACCGAACTCCGACCAATCGGTGTCTATAGTGGCAAGGGGTATAAGCTCGGCAACTATGATCTGACCTACGCCTTGGCATCGGCCGGCGCTGGATACCAGTTTGGCGGGACAGGCGAATTACGCCTTGAGGTGCAACGTGGCGTAGGGCGCGCAAGGGCCAGCGAAGGGACATTTGATGCCCAAGCCCTGAAAATTAATATCGGTCGCGTTCGCCTTCAGGGCAATTATGAGAGCCTGGACAACGCCTATTTCCCGCGGACCGGTTCCAAGGCGACCTTCAACTGGACACAGGGCATGAAGGGGCTTGGTGACAGCAATGCGTTCCAAAATATCTCTGGTTCTGCCCTGACGACAAGGACACGCGGCGATGACACCTTGGTCGCGGCGATATCTGGAGGCACCAACCTTTCAGGTACGACGCCAGCAGATGCCCGATACCGTCTCGGGGGCCTATTCAGCCTCTCAGGCTACTATCTCGAAGAACTATCCGGGGAGTCTTTCACCCTGGGACAACTTGTCTATCGGCACGCCATTGATCATCCCATCCTCAACATCCTTGGCTCACAACTGTTTGTTGGTGGCACCGTCGAGGTTGGTCAGGTTTGGACCCGCCGTTCAGACGTCGACTTTTCAAAGCTGCAACACGGTGGAAGCATCTATGTTGGGGCCGATACGCCCCTGGGTCCCATGTTCCTGGCCTATGGGCAATCTGATCGAAGCCGCAGATCGGTCTACCTGTTTATTGGCAGGCCGTTCTAGAGCGGGCGTTCAAAATGACAGGCCCAACCCGTCTCGCAACCTATGGGACTCTGGGGCCTGGACGTGCCAACCATCACCACCTCGCCATGCTGAAGGGCCAATGGTCGAGGGGCTGGGTCCGGGGCCGGTTACGTAAGCAAGGCTGGGGGGCAGATCAAGGCTTCCCTGGCCTTGTGCTCGACCCGGGCGGCGAAGTGGTGGACGTAAATGTCCTAACATCTGAAGGCCTGGCCGACCACTGGGCTCACCTTGATGCGTTTGAGGGTGCCGAATACCAAAGGGTGCTGACGGAGGTCACCACGGCGGAGGGCGGCGTCGAGGCGTTTATCTACGTGCTGGCGGACGCGTAGGAAGGGCCCCACCCAACCTGCAAGCGCCCTAAACCGCCGCCCGCACTGCCTCGGCCACCCGATCTTCCTTCAGCTTCTCGGCCACCAGGAAGGCTAGTTCCAGGGCTTGCTCGCCATTGAGGCGGGGGTCGCAGTGGGTGTGGTAGCGGTCGGCGAGGTCGCCCTCGGTGAGGGCCCGGGCACCGCCCAGGCATTCTGTGACGTTCTGACCGGTCATTTCCAGGTGCACGCCGCCGGGGTGAACGCCCTCGGCTTTACAGATCTCAACGAAGCTCTTCACCTCAGACAGAATCCTGTCGAAGGGCCGGGTCTTATAGCCGTTGGTTGCGGTGAGCGTATTGCCGTGCATGGGATCGATAGCCCACACCACATTGCGCCCGTCCTTCTTGGTGGCGTCCAGCAAGGCTGGCAGGCGGCCCGCGATCTTGTCGTGGCCGAAACGACCATAGAGAGTCAGGCGTCCGGCCTCATTCTTGGGGTTCAGCACGTCGATCAAACGCAGCAGGTCGTCCGGCTCCATGGTCGGGCCGCACTTGACGCCGATAGGATTGCGAATGCCGCGGAAGTACTCAACGTGGGCACCGTCCAGCTGGCGGGTACGCTCGCCGATCCAGACCATGTGAGCAGAGGTGTCGTACCATTCGCCCGAAGTGCTATCGATGCGGGTCATGGCCTCTTCAAAGCCCAGCAGTAAGGCTTCGTGGGCGGTGAAGAACTCCACCCGGTGCAGGTCTGGCTGGCTCTCCGGCGTGACACCGATAGCCGCCATAAAGGTCAGGGCTTCGCTGATCTTCTCGGACAGTTCGTGATAGCGGGCACCCTGGGGGCTGTCATTGACGAAACCCAGGGTCCAGCGATGGATGTTATAGAGATCGGCATAGCCGCCGCCGGCAAAGGCCCGCAGCAGGTTCAGAGTCGCCGCCGACTGGCTATAGGCCTGCATCAGGCGCTGGGGGTCCGGCGTCCGGGCCTCAGGCGTGAACTCCATGCCATTGATGATGTCGCCGCGATAGGACGGCAGGGTGACGTCGCCTAGGGTCTCAATCGGTGAGGACCGCGGCTTGGCGAACTGACCGGCCATACGACCGACCTTCACCACAGGCTTGCCGCCAGCAAATGTCAGGACCACTGCCATCTGCAGGATAAGCCGGAAACTGTCACGGATGTTGTCGGCAGCGAATTCCTTGAAGCTCTCGGCGCAGTCACCCCCCTGGAGGAGGAAGGCCTTGCCAGCGGCAACATCGCCTAGCAGGGTCTTCAAACGGCGGGCTTCCCCGGCAAACACCAGGGGCGGCATGCCACGCAGGGTCTGCTCCACACCGGCCAGGGCCGCCATGTCGGGATAGTCGGTCGGCACGTGCTTGGCTTCTTTTGAGCGCCAGGAGGCCGGGGTCCAGGTGGTGGTCATAGTTTCCAACTCCGCTCCGCCAACTCTACCTTGCAAGTCATGCGGGCGTGGGGTTCTAGCCCATATGCCCCCCAAAGGTCGATACTTTAGCGCAGGCTTGGTGCTTGACGTTGTAGGGCGATGCAGATGGCACATGCCATAGCGCCCAGGGCCACCCACCATTCCTGCCAGACCCCAAAGCTGAAAGCGTTGAATGTCAAATAGACCACGCCACACCCGGCGCTTGCGGCGACGCGCAGATCAGGGCGGTCGCGATGCAGGCCTGCAAAGATTGATACCCAGACCACAGCAGCGGCCACTGCACCGATCAGGCCCAGCTCCATCCAAACCTGCAAGGCCGCATCGTGGGGGTGGAGCACAATGCCTGGCCCAAACATCCGGCTGGCGTCGAGACCCCAGCCCCGTGTCGGATCATCGCTGATCCAATCCTGGGCGTGGGACCAATAGCCCATACGCTCAGACCATGAGAGCGAGACCTTGGCCTTCAAAGGGTCGTACCAGCCGAGATGCCTTAGTCCCCAGATAACAGCCGGTGTCGTCAGAAAGAAAACCGCCGCAAGGCCGGCGATAAGCCGAGGGCCCACCCTCGGCCAAACCCAGACCATGCCCATGGCCAGACCGGCGGCAAATAGGGCCAGGAAGGGTGCGTCATAGCCAAACATATGGGCGGGCCAAACAATGCCGATCAGGATCGGAACAGCAGACCAATAGCTTATGCCCAATCTCTGACCTGCAACAATAGCGGGTGGCGCAAAGAGCGTCAGGACAAACAGCCCCTGGGCAACATTTTTTGCGGCGAGATCAGGGCGGATTGGGTCGCCGATCCAAAGGCGCAAATGCTGATAAATTGAGGCCCCGGTCGCGGCCTCCGTCACCATAAAGACTCCCAACAGACTCATGCCGAAGACAAGGGCCCGCATTAGCCAATGGCGGGAACGCGGCGTCCCCTGGCGAGCGGCTACAACCAAGGCACCATAGACCACGCACTCGAAGACCAGCTTAGTGGCCGTGGACTGCCAAATGGTCTTGGGGATGTAGGGGCTCCAGACCGTCGAGACGCAGGCCCAGACCACTAGAACCAGAATGGCAATGGCCGCCGGTCGATCCCCCTCCTCAAGACGATAAGTCGGTAGGGCGAGCAGACCTGCTAGGGCAGCCAGGGGCGCAAAGGTCAGGGGCCCAAGCCAAGCAATCAGGGGCACCGCCAGAAACACTCCTGTCAGGCTCCAGCCGCTTAGGGTTCGCCATCGCGTTCTATCGACGCCCTGCGGCGTGACCTGTTTCAAACCGCGCCCGAACCTGGTGCGACGTATTTATCTTTCATGGTCACGAGCTCTTCCGCCAGGGTCGGGTGGACTGCGCAAGTGGAGTCCCATTGAGCCTTCGTGACGCCCATCTTCATAGCGATGGCAGCCATCTGAATAATCTCGGGTGCATCAGGTCCAACCACATGGCAGCCGACGACCTTCTGGCTCTCGGCCGCGACCACCAGCTTGATCATCGCCCTTTCCTCTCCGCCGTAGAAGGTCTCCTTCATTGGCCGGAAACGGGACAGGTAGATATCCAACTCGCCAAACTGATGGCGGGCTTCTGCCTCGGTCAGACCCACAGCACCCACAGGTGGCTGGCTAAACACCGCAGAGGCAACCATCTCATGGTCAAAGCTCATGGGATTGTTGTGGAACTCTGTCTGGGCGAAGGCCGCGCCCTCGCGAATGGCGACAGGCGTCAAGTTGATCCGGTCGGTGACGTCGCCAACAGCCCATATGCTGGAGATATTAGTCTTCGAATAGGCGTCCACAGCAATAGCACCAGCCCCGTTGAGGGCGACCCCCGCCGCCTCAAGGCCAAGGCCTGCCGTGTAGGGCTTACGCCCCGTGGCGAACATGACGAGATCGGTCTCGACCTCATGGCCGTTAGTTAGGCGATTGAGATAGCCGCCTTCCGTCTTCTCAATGCCGATGTGCTCAGCGCCGAGCACCACCTTGATGCCCCGCCGCTGGATTTCTTCGGTGACGTGGGCGCGCACATGATCATCAAAGCCTCGCAGGATACCGGCCCCGCGATAGACCAGGGTCGTCTCCACCCCAAGGCCATTGAAGATCCCGGCAAACTCTACGGCGATAAATCCACCCCCGGCGATCAACACACGCTTGGGAAGGGTCGGCAGATGAAAGGCCTCTTCCGAGGTGATGGCGTGTTCTATGCCTGGCACATCTTCTGGCTTCCAGGGACGGCCACCCGTGGCGATCAGGATCTTCTCCGCCGTCACAAGGCCCTTGCCCGTCACCTCGACGGTGTGGGCGTCCTTAAGCACCGCTCGACCCTGGAAAAATTCGGCCCCCGCGTTCTGCAGGTTGGTGACGTAGATACCCGATAGCCGGGCAATTTCGCGATCCTTTGCCTCTAGGAAGCGGGACCAGTCAAATTGCGATCCGCCCTGGCTCCAGCCAAAACCGTGGGACACGTGGGCGTAGTGCGCGAACTCAGAAGCATAGACCATGAACTTTTTGGGCACACAGCCGCGGACCACGCAGGTGCCGCCAGCCATGTATTCCTCGGCGACGGCAACCTTAGCCCCAGACATGGCCGCAACCCGGGCCGCTCGTACCCCGCCCGAACCGGCGCCTATAACGAAGAGGTCGTAGTCATAGTCCGCCATGGGGCGCTCCTGAAGCACGAAGGTCAGCCTGCCAAGTTAGGGTGTCACCCCGCCCGTGAACAGCCCAGCCCTTAAGGTTCCACCTCGATCACGCCATTCGCCGTACCGATCAGGGCCAGATCAGCGAGATCGAGGAAGAGCCCATGATCTACAACCCCGGTCACCGCTTTGAGGGCCTCAGCCAGGGCAGCTGGCTCGGGTATAGCTCCACAGGCTGCATCATAGATGACATTGCCCCCATCGGTGAGGACCGGCGCGCCGTCCTTAACCCGCAGTCGCGGTGCAATGCCGATCTCACACTCCGACAAGGCGTCGCAGATTCTGGCCATGGTCGTCAGATGACCAAAGGCCACCACCTCGATAGGCAAGGCAAACTTACCCAAAATAGGCACCCGCTTGGCGGCGTCGGCAATGACCACGCACCGGCGTGACGCCTCCCAAACCAGCTTTTCCCGCAATAGCGCTGCGCCACCGCCCTTGATCAGGGAAAGGGCCGGACCAATCTCGTCGGCCCCGTCGACGGTCAGGTCAATGGTCTTGGTTTGCCCCAGCTCTAAAACCCTCATGCCGAGGCTTTGCGCCAAGTCGCCCGTGGCCCGGGAGGTTGCAACACTGACAATGTCGAGGTTTCGCGCCGCCAGGGCTTTGACAAACCAAGCAGCGGTTGAGCCTGTCCCGAGCCCCACCACCATTCCAGATTCGACAAGGGCGGCGGCAGCCTCACCACAGGCGCGTTTTTGATCGTCTGGGGTCATTTGGGCTTCCGATTAGCAAGTTTACGGATGCGGAAGGCAGCGGCCCAGCCGAGCTTATTCACCTGACCATTACGCTCAAGGGCCAAGGCGTCATCGGGCACATCTTCTGTGATCACTGAGCCGGAGCCTGTCATGGCACCTGCGCCTATGGTTCGAGGTGCGACAATGGCGGTGTTGGAGCCGATAAAGGCCCCCTCCCCCACATGGGTCTCCCACTTATCGAAACCGTCGTAATTGCAGAAAATCGTCCCAGCCCCGAGATTGGCTTTCGCCCCCACCGTCCCGTCGCCCAGATAGGCCAGATGATTGGCCTTGGCACCCGCCCCGACCTTGACTTTTTTGACCTCTACAAAATTGCCGATGTGAGCATCTGGACCAATCTCTGCGCCGGGCCGAAGCCGTGCATAAGGACCGATCAGAGCGCCAGCGGCGACACTGGCCCCCTCCAGATGACTGAAGGCTCGGATTACCGCCCCGGTCTCGACCGTAACCCCTGGAGCGAAGACCACGAACTGCTCGATGGTGGCCCCGGCCGCGATCCCAGTGTCCCACGAGAAGTGAACCGTGTCTGGGGCTAGCATTTGCACCCCAGACTCCATGGCCGAAAAACGTCTGATGTTCTGAAACGCGGCCTCTGCGGCTGCCAGATCGACCTGGGAATTGACACCAGTTGCCACAGCACCGTCTGAGCAGGCCACCGCCCGGACAGTCAGGCCCGCAGACCGCGCCAGGGCAACAATGTCTGTGACGTAGTATTCGCCCTTGGCATTGTCATTTCGCACCTGGGCCAGGAGGTTAAAAAGGAGCCGGGACGGCGCGACATAGAAGCCGAGATTGCGCCC
>CAITHQ010000242.1 GCA_903892305.1 uncultured Alphaproteobacteria bacterium | reverse complement strand
CGGTGCCATGTCATTCTCCGGTACTGATGAGGACCATCATCCCGCATGGCTAGGAAATTACCCTATCGATTTTCACCCATTTCGGGCAGATAGTAGAAAATAATTCTCCATCTGTGGTACTTTAGAAAATGGAAATTCTCGATTCAATTGACCGCCGCATATTGCGAGAGCTCCAGGTGGATGCCAGCCTGGCCATTAGCGACCTGGCCGAACGGGTAGGGCTGTCCCAGACCCCCTGCTGGAAGCGGGTCAAGCGTTTGGAGGCCCAGGGGATCATCGAGCGGCGGGTCGCCCTACTGGATCGCGACCAGCTGGACCTGGGTCTGGTGGTGTTTGTGGCGGTCAGGACGGCCCGGCACGATGAGGACTGGCTAACCCAGTTTGCCAGGGAAGCCTCGGCCCTACCCGAGGTGGTGGAGTTCTACCGGATGAGCGGCGAGACCGACTATCTGCTCAAGGTCGTTGTCCGCGACATCGCCGCCTATGACCGGTTCTATAAGAGGCTGATCGCCACCGCCCCCTTGGGCGATGTCAGTTCGTCCTTCGCCATGGAGCAAATCAAGTTTACGACGGCCCTACCTCTTTGAAGGCGCTGGAAAGTCCATGTCTTGACCTCTGTCCTTGAGTCCTATGGCTGGACGCCCGAGCGACGGGCAGCCTTTGCGCCGTTCGTAGAGCGCGGGCTCTTGCCTGGCAGGATCATTGTCCAGCAGCGCAGCCATGCCCGAGTCATGACGGAAGACGGCGAGATGGCGGCCAGTCTTGCCGGCAAGCTCGCGCACCAGGCCGGGGATTTGGATTTTCCTGTGACAGGGGACTGGGTCGCCTGTGCTCAGCGACCTGGGGAGGGTGCCTCAATTCAAGCGGTCCTACCAAGGACCAGCCTCTTCGTCCGCCGCGCGGCGGGTCAAGCCCAGACGGTGCAGGCCGTCGCCGCAAATGTGGACCTGGCACTCTTGGTGTCCTCTTTGAATGCGGATCTCAATCCACGTCGGCTGGAGCGCTATCTGGCCATGGCCTTGGAGAGCGGTGTGCGACCGGTGGTGGTTCTGACCAAGGCGGACCTGGCAGCAGAGGCTGCGGTCGCCAAGTCTGACCTCGCCCAGGCCCTGGGTGGTGTTGAAGTGCTGGTGATTTCCGCAAGGACCGGACTTGGCATGGACTCCCTGGCCGGGCTCCTGGCCCCAGGCCTTACGGCTGTGCTCTTGGGGAGTTCCGGCGCGGGAAAATCGACGATCGTCAATGCCTTGGCCGGGGAAGAAAAGATGGCGACGGCGGAAATTCGCGACTCTGACGCCCGTGGTCGGCATACGACGACCCACAGGGAGCTCATTCTAATGCCCTCTGGTGCCCTCTTGCTGGACACCCCTGGCATGCGTGAGTTGGGTCTCTGGGATGCCCAGGCCGGGCTGGCGGCGACCTTTGCTGACCTCGAAGCTGAGATTGAAACCCTTGCCCTTAGCTGCCGGTTTCGTGATTGCCTGCATAAGGCCGAACCGGGCTGTGCCGTTCGAGACGCGCTGCAGGATGGCCGACTTGACCGCGACCGCTGGGAGAGTTTGGCAAAGCTCCGCGCCGAACTTAATCAGGGTCCTAATCGACAGCGCCGCCCCTCTCCAGCTAAGGCAAGACGCACGCCCCCGCGGCGCTAGGCCCTCATGGGGTTAAAGGATCAGGGTCTGACAGGGGTCGGATTGAGAAGGTCAGAGAAGATATGCCCGTCACACCTGCCCATTCAGCCCAAGACCTGCAGGCTCAGATCCGCCATCGGGTGGCCAATACCTTTCACTTTCTGGCGGCCCTGGCGCGCCTGCGCGCCCAAAAGGGTCAAGATCCGACCCCGGCCCAAAGCCTTGCCTGGATGGCCGACACGATTGTCGATCTGGGGACCTTGGAGAGGTTTGTCTGCGACGACCAGGTTGATATCGAAGCCTATCTTTCCGCCATGGCCGGGGTCTGGCGAGATCGTTTTCGGCACCTGAAAATTGAGGTGGTCTTGGACGTATCTCCACTGACGCTCCATGAGGCTGTCGCGCAGAGTTTCGCCCTGGCGATCTTGGAGTTGGTCGCCAACGCCGCCAACCATTCCTTTCATGGAGATGGAGGCCATGAGATCCGGCTAGGCCTCCGCGAAGGGTCTGGGGCTTATGTGCTGACGATTTCAAGCTCTGGCCAAAGTATGGCTACCTCAGGAGAGCCGTTTGGTCTGTGGCTGGCCAAGAGTTTGGCGCAACAAATCAAGGGCGCGCTGGTGTTGTCCCCGGAGGGTACCGCGACCCTCAACTTCAAGGCCTAGGGGCCTATTCCATGGCACGGCGGGTACTGGCTTCGACCTGTGCCCTTGGGATCAACCGAATAGTTGATGTGCCCTTGGCCAGGACCTCACCTGCTGCATTGAGCAATCGGCCCTCGGCAAAGCAGGTAGACTTCCCCCGCCGCTCGATCCAGCCCTCGGCCACGACCAAGCCGGGGCGGGCAGGCGCAAAGAAGCTAACCTTGAGTTCTAGGGACATGGGGGTCATGTCACCCCCTTCGGTCATCGCGGCGTGGGCCATGGCTGCGTCAATCCATCCGCAGATGAAGCCACCCTGTACGACGCCACCGGAATGACACATGTGCATACCGGCTAAATACTCGATCGCCGCCTGGCCAGCCTTGTGAGTGATCACGCGCTGTTGTCCAAGCGAGCGTTGAAGGTCCTGTATGGCCTGAGCATCTGCACTCATGGGTATTTTCCTCGATGGGCAGAATATCCCTGCCATTTCTAAATCTAGCGCCAGAAATAGTGTATCGCGGTTTCCGTTTCCCCCGAAATCGTGGCATTAACTATAATTATTTCGAGTTTTTACACTTTAAGTTATTACCATAACTCAAGGTTGCTTCTCGTGTCTCTTCAACGGATAGATTTGAAAAAAACCTCATGGACGAAGGGGAAGGCATGCAATCCAAGCCCAGGCCACGTCTGTGGATCGGTGGGCGGGATGATGACCCCGGTGCCTTAGACCGCGCATCACTGGAGGTCGTTCCGGTGGCCCGCATTCTGATTCTGGCCTTGGTGGTCGCGGCTTCTACAGCGTACTTTGGCATTACCGCGACCGGTCTCTGGTTCATTTGCATGATGGTCCTTCTTGTCGCCGAGGGCCTTGCCGCACGATTTCATCGGGTGGTTCTTGAACAAGGGCTGCAATGGCTAACGAGCGCGGGATATGGGCTTGCCGCCTACGTCCTCTATGGAAAGGGCGGCCCGGCCCAAACACTTGCCGTCGCCTTTTTTGGTATGGTGACCTTTCAGTCCATTATTGAACACTACAGTACGCCGCGTAAGCTTTGGCTCAATCTGACCCCTTTCATCATGACCGTCCTGCTCCTGGTGCTGAAAGAGGGGCAGAGACTGATCACAGGGCAGGAATATCTCAGCCTCATCACCTTATTAGCCAGCCCGCTTCTGATCTATATCGTTTTTCGCAGGGTACAGTTTTCACTGCATCAAAGTCGGCTCCGCGAAAACGCAGCGCTAAAGACGGCAAGTCAAAGTGCCATAGCCATGGCTGAGTCGAACCGGCTGGCCCTGATGGCGGAGGAAATCTCCGGCATGGGGCATTGGCGGTTGGATGGCGCGACCTACGAACTCACCCTGTCTGCCGGTGCCTATCGGATACACGGCTTTGATCCTAAGGCCGCACCCCCTAGTCTCGGCGACCTTCTCAATCTCTGCGACCCCGAGGACCAGCAGCGCATATGGGCGCTCGTCAACCAAGCTCTGTCGGGTGGCCAGGAAGCGGCATTTGAGACGCGCATCTGCCGTCCTGCAGGTGACCATCGCCAGCTTTCAGTGCGATTCATGTTCGAACCTGCAGGGGATGGCTTGCCGGTTACCCTTCTGGGGGCCGTGGTCGATGTCACCGAGATGCATAACCGTCAGGCGGCCCTGAAAGAAAGCGAAGCCCGCTTCCGGATGCTTGCAGACCATACCACCGATATCGTGGTCTGGGCTGGTGCCGACGCCCATATCCTTTACGTGTCCCCGTCTATCCGGCGTCTCGGCTTTTCGCCAGATGACCTGACCGGTCGACACGCCTTCGAATTTTTGCATCCCGATGATCAGGCCGAGTGCGAAGCGCTGATCGCCAAAATTTTCGAAGATACCGCCGCCGATGGTGCCTTACATGGACAATTCCGGTTCCGGACCGCCGATGGCGGGTGGGTCTGGTTAGAGGGCTACCCAACGGTCATCCGCAATGATGAGGGGCTTGCAGTCTCGGCCGTGACCAATTTCCGAGACGTCACCGTGCGCCGTGAGTTGGAAGAGGATCTGCTCCAGGCCAAGCAAAGGGCCGAGGCCGCAGCAGAGGCCAAGAGTGAATTCCTGGCCAATATGAGCCATGAAATCCGCACGCCGCTCACCGGTATTATCGGCTTTTCGAACCTGCTCCAGGGGCTGTCGACTCTGCCGCCAACAGCCAAGTCCTATGCTAGGCGCGTGGCCAACAGCAGTCAGGCCCTTCTGCATGTGGTCAACGACATTCTCGACTTTTCAAAATTAGAAGTCGGGCAAATTGAGGTCGACCCGCAGGACATTGAGGTGCAGGCCCTGTTGGAAGACGCCATCGATAACTTTGGCAATCAGGCTGCTGAAAAAGGTCTGTCTCTAGGTCTCAGCCTAGACGATGACTGTCCGCGCTACCTCTTTGTTGATGGCGGTCGACTGAGGCAGATTGTCAATAATCTGGTCAGTAACGCCCTGAAGTTCACAGAGACGGGGTCGGTGAGCATCCATGGCAGCTATGATCGCGCAAGCTCCCGGTTAAATCTATCTGTGGCCGATACTGGTGTCGGCGTTGCGGAGGATATGATCGGTCGGCTGTTTCAACGGTTCTCGCAGGTGGATGGCTCTATCGCCCGGCGGTACGGCGGGACGGGTCTTGGACTTTCGATTTGCCGCCAGCTGACCACCTTGTTGGGCGGCGAGATATCTGTTGCTTCTGAACCAGGCCGGGGGTCGACCTTTAGCTTCTGGGTGCCTGCTCCAGAGGTCATAGCCCCCGATCGCATAACCGTTCCAGAGGGTGAAGATGACGCCAGCCAGGTTGGTCCTGAGACCTGCCTGCGCATCCTGGTTGTTGATGACCTCAACATTAACCGGGAGCTCGTGCGCGTCCTGCTGGAATCAGTGGGACAGACAGTGGACGAAGCCGATAGCGGCGCGTCGGCCGTCTCCATGGCCATGACCCAGTCCTATGATCTCATCCTAATGGATCTACAAATGCCCGGTATGGACGGATTGGCCGCGGCCCGGGCCATTCGCGCCCTTGAGTCGGAGAATAGCCAGACCCCGATCGTAGCTCTAAGCGCCAATATCCTGCCAGACCATCTGAAGGCCAGTGCTGAAGCCGGTATGAATGACCATATCGGCAAGCCGATTTCACCGGCGGCTCTGATCGGGGCCGTACAGCGCTGGGCTGGCGTCCGCGTTCCGGCCCAGATTCCAGCTCCTTAGCCAGCTCCTTAGCCAGCTCCTTAGACTGTCGTCGGCTCTAGGCGGCTATTTGCCCTTGAAGACAGGCTTTCGCTTCTCGAAAAAGGCCTTCCTAGCCTCCTGGGCGTCCTCGCTGGCGAAGGCCATGCGAATATTGGACACCTCATATCGCAGCTGGGTCTCGAGGTCGGGGGTTTCGTAGGACTTCACAATGCCGCGCTTTAGCAAGCGAAGGGTGATCGGCGACCATTCACAGAGGCTTTGGCAATAGGCCTCAAGGCGATCTGCAAACTTGTCGTCATCCACAGCCTCTCCGGCCAGACCCCAGTCTACGGCTTCATCGCCGGTGACGGTCCGGTTTTCCATCATGAAACGCATGGCTTTCTCATAGCCCATGGCCTGGGGCAGTGTGATGGTCAGGCCAGCGTCTGGAGAGCCGCCAATCCGGGTATATCCAGCCATCAGTCTGGCGCTTCTGGCCACAAGGCGCACATCGGTTGCCATGGCAAGGCCAAGGCCTGCGCCCACGGCCACCCCATTGATCCCGCCGACCACCGGCTTATCGCAGCGCTTGCGGATGGCGAGCAGGAAGTTTCCCACCCAAGACACATCGTCCAGCTGGGTGATCTGTGGCGAGTGTGGAGAGTACCGTTCGCCCCCAGACAGGTCCAAGCCAGCGCAGAAGGCGTCGCCGCTGCCGGTGATGGCGACGACCCAGACATTGTCGTCCTTCACAGCGGCGTCCACCGCCTCGATCACACCCCAGGCCAGCTCAGTGCTCAGGGCGTTCTTCTTATCGGCGCGGTTCAAGGTGATGGTGCGGACATGCCCTGTGTCCTTGATCTTGACCAATTGGCTCACGGCATATCCCCCTTTTTGAACGCGTTCTTGATGGACACCCTAGCAGTCCCCCGCGTCTCGCCAAGCGTTAGGCGGGGGAATTGTCCAACTAGTGCTGGATGGACTGCGCCGTTGCCTTGACGGCGGCCTGGCATTCCGGGGTCGTCTTGTCCAAATTCTTGATGAGACATGCTCGGACGGCAGGACGGTCGCCGGACATGGCTTCGGCAGAGCAGAGGCTCATGATTGAGGACATGCAGGCTGCGCGCACGGATGCCATGGCCTCTGGCGATGCTGGGGGTGGGGTCTGGGCTGCAGCCATGGACCCGATGGCGATGATGCAAAGCGCTGAAACGGCGAGGCCTAAGCGGTAGGTCATGGAAGATCCCCTGTAGAAGCTGCGTGAAATTAGCCTTCTTAAACGCAGTCTCGTTGCACTTTGCAAGATGTGACGACAGGGCAGAGCTGCCGTCACGGCAAAGGGGTGCCAGCTATCCCCCTAGCCAGGATGCTTTTAGAAGTTTCCGTTAATATTTAGCCAGTCCTGGCGTTAATGAATATTAACATTGGGGGTTTTGACCAAAGCATATTGTCTGCGCCGCAT
>CAITHQ010000241.1 GCA_903892305.1 uncultured Alphaproteobacteria bacterium | reverse complement strand
TGACCCCCTTTGGCCGACCCGTGGTACCTGAGGTAAAAATCACATAGGCCAGAGATGAAGATCTCAGGTCGGGTTGGACAGTTCCCGCCCTTTGCGAAATCCCCAAGGGGGCCACCTCGATCTTGCCATCCTTCGCTGTGAGCAAGGCGACGGCGGCAGAGTCGGTCAGTATTTCGGCAACACGCGCCGGGGGAAATGCAGGGTCTACGCAGGTAAAGGCACCCCCGGCCTTCAGCACCCCCAATTGGGCAATGTAAAGTAAGGCGCTATCTCGAGGAATCTGGATTGCGACCAGACAGTCGGCGGAAATCAAGGGCCGCAGGTCAGCGGCAAGTTCATCTGCCCGATCTTCGACCTGGGCATAGGTCAGGGTGACTCGTTCAGGCCGCTGCCGCCCGGGCGGGACATCAATTGCGATGCGGTCCGGACCCTGTTGCCTGGCGACAGAGAAGAAGTCTTGGAGCAGGACGGGTGACATAATTTGGGGGCCTAGGACTTTGAGTGCCAGATCCTTCGCATGCCAAGGGGAAGGATAAGATAGGTCTTTTGACCCATTCTTAGTGGCAGCCGTGTAAACCTAAAAATGGCGTTCGAGCAAGGTTGGTGTGATCGTCAAAGGATCCCCGAGGGTCATGCCTCGACTGAGCATAAGCCGAGGCCTCAGTAGTCCTTGCGCCACCGCACAGCGAGCTTGCCGTCACCCTGTCCCGCTAGCTTTGAGATCAGGGACAGGGCGTGATTGATGCGCCATTCGACCTGAGCAGAGGGACCCTCACGGCCGCCGCTGGTGATTTCCAGATAGACATCGTCGGTCAGGTATTTCCCGCCAGAGACCGTGACTCCCGTCGCGCCACCGCCGCCTAAGGCCAGGCGATCCAGGCCAGCAAAGGCCTTTAAGTTGCCTATGACATCGAAACCGCCGCCGCCCGCCAGAGACGACAGGGCCGAGGCCAGCTGGGCGGCCTCCAACGGGGACAGCTGAGAGGCCGACCGCCCGAACAAGACTTGGGACAAGACCTCGTCATTGGGCAGGGTTGGGGTCGAGGTCAGGGTGATTTCCGGCTTGGCTGCTGTGCCCTTAATCTGCACCTCGGCTGTCAGGGTGGGGTCATCCCGGCTGGCCGTGAGGTCCAGGCGAATGTCCTTCGGGTCCGTGGCCAGATAGACGGCACTTCGTTCGTCAAACGCAAAGCGTTTTCCTGCAAAGTCATAGTCACCGCGCACCAGCTTGGCCACGCCGGTCAGGGTCGGATTGGCCGTGGTCCCACCTACATGGGCGGTAAGAGAGAGTTCGGCATCTAGTCCCCTGCCCTTCAGGTAGATGCGACGAGGTGCTTTCAGGTCAACATCGAGAACCACCGCCAGACTGGCACGGTTGGCGAGGGCCTTGGTCGTAATCAGTTCAACTGGGCGATGAATTTCCACCACATCCATGGGTGTCACCCCAGAGGGGGCCGGCGGCTTTGCCGCAACATCTGCGCGGTCAATACCAAGCGTGCCCGTCAACTTCACCTTGCCATCCGCAGTGCGGTTGATTGTCGCCTGGCCAGTCGCCGAGGCGTTGGCCAATTCATTGTCGATCAGACGGAACCCCTTTAGGTCGAGGCGAAAGCTGCTGGCACCATCCCGGAGCAGTGAAATCTTGCCTAGCCCGCTCAGCCCGCCGCCATGACCATCTGTCGCAGACACTTGGTCTATGTTGATAGCCTGGTCGGCAAGCTCAGCGCGCAAAGCGACGTCCCGCAGAACTAACCCCGTGCCACCGTCGGAAAACCGGCCATTGTCGACCTTGGCCTGACCAAGGGCGCGGATGTCGGCGAGGGTCCCAGCCAGTTGGCCTTCTAGATGGACATGGCCCGCAAGTTCCCGATCACCGCCCACCAGCAGATCCCATAGGGGTTTGATTTCCCCATCTGCAAAGACCCGTCCGTGCAGGGGTTTGACATGATTGAGTACGATGCGGAATGGCACGGCCGAGGTATCCGCGGCCAGGACGAGGTCGGCCTGCGCCTTCAGACCCTGACTATTTTCAAGCTGACT
>CAITHQ010000240.1 GCA_903892305.1 uncultured Alphaproteobacteria bacterium | reverse complement strand
CACCGGAGCCTGCCTGTTGGGAAAAAGAAAACATTTCTTACATTAGGCAACACCGCGAACATAATACTGACCGCCCAGAGGCAGTCCTGATAGCAGGCCTTCGGTAAAGCGTAGGGCCTTCAGGAACCGGGGAAAGAAGACCCGATATTTAACCTTCACATCCTTGAATCCTGAATCTCGATAGCGTTTTGCCATGACCGATGCACGGATCAACTTTGCATTCTCATCGAACGGACAGTGGTTTACAACGCGCCGGGTCAGCGGGTTAAATGGGTTGTGCTCATACACTATCAGCATGCCGCCGGGATTAAGACGGGTCCGCACTTTGGACAAAAGGTCGACATGCCTTGATTCGTCCACGTGGTGGAAGACGCACATAGCATATGCCGCATCAACAGCGGCGGCCTCTGCGGGCAGTGCATCCCCGGTCATCAGGAGAAACCTGGCGAGATTGCCATGCCGCGAGCGGGCCAGATCCAGACTCTGTTCGGAGACGTCCACGCCCAGCAGCTCGGCTCTGGCAAAGTGCCGGCGTGCATAGGGCATGGAGGTTCCCACCCCGCAACCGAAATCAAGAAGTCGCAGGCGTGCGCTGGTGTCCGCACCTTGTTCTGTTAATTCGCGGTGCAGATCCCGAATCTTGTATTCCGCAAAGTAGGCTGAGTCCTCCCCGGAAAAGCCTAGGCTCCCATCCAGCACTACGTTGTATTCCTTGGCGTGCACATCGAATTCCTGTTGTGTCCTCATGAGCTTTTTTGTGGGTTCGCAATATATTCCATGAGCTCAGCGCGTAAGAGTATCGCCGCCCCTTCAACTAGAGTGTGTTTTTTGAATTCGGCGCCAGTAGCGAGGGGCACCTTGGATCGATAGCTCACTCTTCCTGCATACAGATTTGACAAGGCATTTCGGGTGTACACGATCCGCAGCCTCTTCTTACTTAGTCTGTTGAACGTCGAGACGATCTCGGAAATCGTGACGCTGCGCTCGGCTGCGATAATCTTTATTAGCCGCCTTCCGCCTTGGCCTGATAAACTCCTTCCCGATGCAATGAAGTCAATGGCCGCGTCATCGACATACAGGTAATCTCTCGACGTATCCAGAGGCACGAAAATCTCGACGGGCCGATGCCTGATCGCGCACCGGGCAATATGGGACAGTAAACCCTGCCGTTTGCCGGACGCCTGCCCGGGTCCGTAAAGGGTTGAAAAGCGGGCAATCAGCAGCTGGGCTCGGTCGACCGCCGATATGAAGCCTTCGAGCATCTGCTCCTGCTCTAACTTGGTCCTGGCGTAGTCGTTTGCGGCTGTCGTCACGGAGTCTTCTGTGATCTCAAAATCCGGGCAGCCCGCGTAAAGCGCGCCGGCCGAGCTGGCAAAACCGATCACGCCTGAGGACTTACTCGCTTGTATAGGTTCCCGTAGCAAGGCTAAAAAAGTTCCCAGGGCGGCTGTTTCAGCATCCAGATCCGCCTTATCGCTGCCCATGGAGCTAACGCCCGCCGCCCAGTAAATCTCCCAGTTGTCCGCCCCAGAAAGCCCAGCCGTGAATTCCTGCACCGCCCGACTGAACTGGGCTGCAATACACACTGGGTTTCTCCAATCAAACGTATAATTGCATTGGTGGAGAGTTGTACCCAGGTGGCTTAATTTCTTCGTTAAGGCCGATCCCAGCATGCCGCCTGCGCCAAGAACCCAAACGCGCTTCATTCAATGCCCCCTGCTGCTACGGTTTCCAATCACATATAAGGGCTTGCCCATGGCAATTCCCATGGTAACCGCAAGATACTCGGCTATCATCCCCAAAGAAATTAGGATGCAGCCGGAAAAAAATGAGACGACGATCACAAGTGACGTCCATCCCTGGACCTCGACATTGCCGGTGATTTTTTGAAACAGGGCATAGATCCCGATGAGCAGCGCGACCCCCACGGAAAAAATGCCGAACAACGCGATAAGCCTCAGCGGCCGCGTTCCCGTCGTCAATAGCATGGTCCAAAAGTGGGCTAGTAGCCTGCCGTAGCTGTAGCCAGAGGGTCTGACGTCTTCGGCTCGCATTTTCACGGGACGCCAGCCCACTCGTCCAGCAACCCAGAGCAGCCCCACATCCAGGAATACACCCTGTCCGCAATAAGCGGCGAGGCTGCGTGCGATTTCGCCGCGAATCAGACGGTAACTATGAAAATATTCCACGGCATCGTGCCCCATCATTACCCGTCCAATATGTTTGGATAGCCTGCTCGTGAGATTTCGTAGAAACCCATGCGGCCGCTTATTCATCGGCTGAGCATATACGACCTGTAGATTCATCGACAGCGCATGGTCCAACAGGTTGCCAATGTCCCTAGGGTCATGCTGACCATCCTCATCCATAGTAACAATCCAATCGCCGGTGGCGGAACTCATGCCAGCAAGTGTCGCCGCGTGCTGACCGAAATTTCGGGTCAACCAGATCGGCTTTACCTGTGCAAAGTGCTGCGCTAGCTGGTCGATAGCTATGTCGGAGCGGTCCGGTCCGCAATCATGAACCAGTAAAACCTCGTACACGACTATTTCAACCCCGCCCCCCGTCCTGTAAGGCTGGAAGTAAGCTGAGATTTCCTGAACCAGGGGCTTAATCGAGTTCTCTCCCTGATACACTGGAATTACGACCGAGATGTGTTGTAGCTTCATGGCAGGCGAAACAGCTTTTCTTTTAGATGTCGTCCGAACGCAAAATGCTCTCACCGCGTTGATGGTTGACCTGCTAGCGCTCGTTCGTGTTAAGACTATATAATTTTTTAAAATAGGGGCCTTCAGAGATTCGATTTGCCAATGGACAGTTTAAGGGCAAATTGCTTTCGCATCTGGTTCAGGACAGCTTGATTATGTTTAACCTAATACGGCTGGCAAGGGTATTGACTGTTTTTTTTGCTTTCCCCGAATCTCAGTGCTAACCACCCTTGCGGCTATCTTGCCAACAAAGGTGAAATGCATCGGTCTGGAATGGAGGGAAGAATCTTCCTCGGGCCTAGCGGGACCCATCCTGATGTAAGTGCGCCAAATTTTAAGCCTGATATCAACTGGGGTTTAAAGAGGATGGCTGGCGTGGGCGTGCTTACCAACCAGACTGACTCAGACACTGTCACTCACTCTGCCTGCCAACCTTAACCAACAACTACGTCCACACCAGCCACTGTTAAGCTCGTCCCGTTCTCAATCCTGTCAAGGGTAGGAATGTGAAATTACTGAAAAATAAACCATTCAACAGACTCCCCCATTGAACCATCCAGAACGAAAAAAACAGGGAGGGGGGAGACACTGATATGATTAATAAAATTGGCCGGTGAGGCTATCGGGCATCCGAACTTGGTGGGTTGATCTTGCTTCCCGCCTGAGTCTCATCGGCCTCCTTCACCATAAGCCCTGATTGAGGGATTGCAAGAGCTGTCCGGGTATTCTGGGCATCGGAACCGGAGGGAGCGGGGGCTGGTGCTGCTTGCTTTTTGGGGCGGGGCGGGGCCTGT
>CAITHQ010000239.1 GCA_903892305.1 uncultured Alphaproteobacteria bacterium | reverse complement strand
TTGCGGCGCCTGACCACTCTTCTTCCCAACTCAATTCGAGGTTCTGATGATGCGTAAGGACACGCCCGAAGGGGCTGTGAGCGATGACCTGTCCCTGGACGCCGACATGCCGCCAGAGGTGGAAGCTGATGATGCTGACGAGGCAGAAGACTGGGAGGTCGAGCATCAGGGGCAGGTCTATCGTGTCCCTTCGGCTCTGAAGGACCTGGTGGAGGCGGGAGTAAATCACGCCCACGGCACCGCCCAGCTGGCCCAGCACCGCGCTGACCTTGAAGCCCATGCCGAGCGTGTTGGGGCGACCCTGGCCGATCGAGCCCAGCTGCACATGCTGGACCAGCAGATCTCCGGGTTTGAAGAGGTTGATTGGCCAGGGCTTGGTGCGGCCAATCCGGAACAGGCCCGGGCGCTCTGGGGTCAATATCAGCATGCACGGCAATTGCGTGATCACTATGCCGAGGCCCTGACCCATGCTGATCATCAGGCACAGATCGAGGCCGACCGACAGGCCGCTGCTGAGTGGCTGAAGACCGGGCAGGAATTGCAACGGACCATTGAGGGCTGGTCGCCGCAGGTCGCCGCCAAGCTGGTGGACTATGCGGGCTCGTTCGGTGTGACCCTCGACGAATTGCGCGATATTGCCGACCCGCGGCTATGGCGGATCCTGCATCGGGCTCATGCCGGAGATGAGGCTAGGGCCGCACAGACCAAGGCTGCAGAGGTGGAAAAGCTGGCGGCGCTGCGGCCAGCTGCGCGGGTGTCTGGTGGTGGGGCGGGTCCCGGCGGCGTGGCTGACGATATGCCGGTCCGCGATTGGATTACCCGTCGTAATGCGCAGACCCGCAGGCGATAGGCGCTTAATCTCCGGTCAATTCCGCGAAGGCCGGTATCCAGGTCATAGGTCATGGTCTGTCCGGAAGGGGCGCGCCTAGGGCCCTGGCCCAGCGCGGAGCCCTACGAACTGGACCCCGGCCTCCGCCGGGGTGACCGGATGATAATTAGCCAACCTCCACCCCGGTCATACCGGCGAAGGCCGGTATCCAGGTCATAGGTCGGGGTTAGTCTGGAAGGGCTGCTCCTAGGGCCCTGGCCTAGCGCGGAACTCTACGAACTGGACCCCGGCCTCCGCCGGGGTGACCGGTAGTTTTGCAATGTTTCAACAGTTTAGCGACCGCCCGAGGTGGGCGGGCGAGAGGAGGACTTATGCCCAATAGTTTGTTGTCGGCGACGACGGTGACCCGCGAGGCCCTGCGGGTTTTGCATCAAAAGCTGAACTTTGTCGGCTCGATCACCCGGGACTATGACGAGAGCTTCGCCAAGCAGGGTGCCAAGATCGGCGACACCCTGAAGGTGCGGCTGCCCAACCAGTATGTGGTCCGCTCGGGCCCGACCCTGGCGGCCCAAGACACCACCGAGTCCAGTGTCGATCTGAAAGTCCAGACCCAGAAGGGGGTGGATCTGAACTTCACCTCGGTGGACCTGACCATGACCCTGGACGACTTCAGCGACCGGGTCCTGGAACCGGCCATGAGCGTGCTGGCGGCCAATATCGAGTCCGACGCCATGACCATGTATGCCGACGTCTTCAACCAGGTGAACAATCAGGGGGCACCCGCCAGCTTTGCCCGCGTGCTGCAGGGGCGCAAGATGCTGGTTGATAACCTGGCACCTCTGGCTGGGCGGACGGCCAATTTGAATACCCAGGACAATGTGGACTTGGTTGACGGCCTGAAGGGCCTGTTCAACGACCGTGACGCCATCTCGGCTCAATATCGGGAAGGCTATATGGGCCGGACCGCTGGCTTCGACTTCATGGAAAACACCCTTTGGCCGAGCCATCCCCGCGGGTCGGGGGCCGGATATACGGCCAACACCCTGCCGGCTGCTCTGCCGGTGTCGGCGACGCCGGTCTCAGTGCTCAACGTGACGGCTGGAACCGGAACCCTGGCGAAGGGCGAGGTCTTTACCGTGGCCGGAGTCTACCGGGTCCATCCGGAAACCAAGGCGGTGACCAGCCAGCTGCAGCAGTTCGTGGTGACGCAGGCCTTTGCAGGCGGCGCAGGCGCTGTGTCGATTGCACCGGCCATTATCTTGGCCGGAGCGATGCAGAACATGGCCATCTCCTCGCCCAATGGCGCGGCAGGCTTGACCATTGCCGGTTCGGCTTCGACTCCGCACGGGATCTCTATGGCCTATCATAAGAGCGCCTTCGCCTTTGCGACTGCTGACATGATCATGCCCAGGGGTGTGGATTTCGCGGCCCGGGAGGTCTTCGACGGCATCTCTATGCGGATTGTCCGTCAGTACGACATCAACAACGACAAGTTCCCTTGCCGCCTGGATGTCCTCTACGGCTTCAAGTCCGTGCGCCCGCAATTGGCGGTGCGCCTGGCCAATAACTAGGGGGGCGGCGTGGGACTGAGCACCTACAGCCAGCTCAAAGCCGCCGTGGCCGACTGGATGGAGCGGGACGACCTGAGCGAACGCACCGCGGACTTCATCGCCCTGGCGGAGTCCCGACTGAATCGCACCTTGCGGGCGCGCTGTCTTGAGAGCGACCAGGCCCTGGCGACAACGCCAGGGTCTCGGTCTGTTCCTCTACCCGTAGGTTTTCGAGAGGGCCTAGGTCTTTGGCTGGAGACGGCAAGCGGTCGCAGTGCCCTGGCCTTCCATGACCCTGTGGACCTGGAGGTTGAACCAACGCCTGGCGTCCCTGGAGCCTGGGGGATCGACGGCGGCCAGTTGGTCTTCGATCGGCCCGCCGACCGTGCCTATAGTCTGACCCTGCGCATGCTGGGGCGACTGGCCCTGTCAGATGCACAGCCGACCAATGGCGTCTTGGCTGACTATCCAGACCTCTATCTCTTCGGAGCCCTGGTGGAGGCAGCCCCTTATCTGAGGGACGCAGACATGCTGGCCCTGTTCGCGGCCCGATTTGACGCGGCCCTGACCGAGGCGAGGATCAAGGAGGGCCGTCATCGGACTCATACCACCTTGCGGGTGGATCCGGTGGTGACGGCGGGAGGACGGCGATGAGCGCTGTCCTCGGACCGGGGATCCCGGCCGAGTTGAGGCCGGTGCTGGCCGAGGTCCTGGAGGGGTTGAGGGACCTCGTCAATCCTCGATCTCCCACGGCCCTTTTCGCCTGTACAGCCAGTGCCCTACCTCCGGCAGGGGCCTGGCCTCAATGCCTGCTCTTAGTGAGCGATCTCAATATATTAGCCCACTCCGACGGGGTCCGCTGGATCCGTCAGGACACAGGAGGCGTCATCTAAATGCCATCATCCTTCACGCCGCGCCTACGCCTGGAAATGCAGGCGGCGGGTGAAAATCTCAACACCTGGGGTGCGCCCAAGCTCAATGCGGTGATCGCCCGTCTGGACTTCGCCATTGCCGGCTGGACCACAGTGGCCCTGAGCGGGAATTACACACTCTCGGCATCGAACGGCGATGATGAAGCCCGGGCCGCCCTGCTGAAATTCACCGGGATCGGGGGCTGCACCGTGACCCTGCCCTCGGTGAGCAAACGCTATGACGTGATGAATTCAGCGGCAGGTCCAGTGATCCTGACCACAGGCGCAGGCGCAGTCGCCACCCTGGGGGCTGGCGAACTGGCGGGGGTAATCTGCGACGGGGGCAATGTTTACAAGGTCCGCGCCACAGAGTTTGGGGGGGCGCGCCTGTCTGGGACCGGCGATCCGGTAAGCCCCCAGGATGCCGCCACGAAGGCCTATGTGGACGCCCAAGCCTTTGCCAGCTTTTCCGGCACCCTGCCGGGGCAGGCGGGCAATGCCGGGGCCGTGCTGAAGACCAATGGTTCCAGCCCGGCCTGGGGCACGCTGACCACAGGCGATCTTTCCGACTACGCCGCTGACCAAGCCAGTCGCAGCGCCGCCCAAAAGGCCTTCGCCGTGGCGGCAGCTCTGACCCTTTGACACGTATTTTCTAGAGATTGAGAACCCATGCCCGCAACGCCCAATAGCATTATCACGCCTCAGGTTCCGAAGGCCGCGACGGCCGCCCTGTCCATCGCAAATACGGTCCTGACAGACGCGCCGACCAATACGGTCGCCCTAGTTACAGCAGGCCTCAATGGGGCCCGGGTAACCAAGATCAGCGCCATTCCCAGGGCCGCTCTCAGCGCCACCTTGATCCAGCTGTTCCGTTCCACGGACGCTGGAGTGACCAAGCGTCTGTTCGACTGCGCCCTGATGCCCGCCTGCGCGATGACCACAGGGACAGATATTCCCACCACAGATTTTGGCTATTCAGAGACCAATCCCATCCTGCTGCAGGCTGGTGAAACCATCCACGCTGCGGTCGGTGCCGCGGCCAATGTCTGCGTGCTGGCCGAATGGGGTGATTACTGATGCCTGGCCTGCGTGGCTGGCTGGGCCAGTCCCTGAATGGCAGCAAGCGCGCGGAGTCTGTCGGTTATGTGGCCAACTTCGGAGGGGGGACCAATACGTGGGTCTGTCCGAAGTCTGGTCGCTATCGGGTTGTGCAGTGGGGTGGGGGAGGTGGCGGATTTTCGGCCGGGGGTGATGGGGGTGGTCATGCCCAAACAGTTCGCTGGATCCGCGAAAACCAAGTCATCTTTGTCGAGCTGTCTGACAATAACAACTATTCAACGGGTGCGACTGCAACAGTAACTTTTCCGGATGGAACCATAGTAATCAGTACTGGAGGTGCCCATGGGGGAATTAGCTCGGCACCTGGTACTGCGAGTGGGGGTGATGTCAATGTCAGCGGCATTCAGCGTTCTGGTGTCGATGGTGGTGCTGCTGGGTCATTCGGAGCATTCCCGGGAGGTAGAGGTGGGAAGGCTTCAGGCCCATTGACGAGTGGCTCTGTTCCCGGCGGTGGGGGATCCTACACTGGATCTTCCGCTCCTCAAAGCGGGCCAGGGCTTGTGCTTATTGTTCTCGAAGCAACCTAACGATTTGTTCGATCGGTTTCTGCCACCCTCCTGGGGTTTCTTGCCGGCTAATGCTAACGGTGTCGTACCAGTGTGTCCTAGATCCTTGCATCCAACGCCAATCGGGATCGATTGCAGGAAGAATTAGGTGGCAAGGGCAACCGATTGCACCAGCCAAATGAACAACTGATGTATCAACTGACACAATCGCTCGGCATTGATCAAGTAAATTGGCAGTATACTGAAAGCTTCTAGGTCCTGATTTATCAATTCCGAGTTCTATTATGTCAAAATTTTCATATAACGCGGAAAACTCTTCTCTTTTCGCGGATCGGTTTAGATCATTGGGGTGTGAAGGGTTTCCAGACCAGGCTATTCCTATCTTTGAGCCTGATGACGTCTTTGCTCTGAGGTAAGGGGCCCCAGAAATCGTATCTGGTGTGACCCGAAGCCAGTGTGGCAAAGAAATTGGGTAAGCCCAGTAGTCGTGCGAAGTAATTCTCAGCCCGTCAGCGAGTGGAAGAATTTTAGCATTCAATGTGCTAAGTATTTCGACTAATTCAGCTGGAACAACTGCTGTAATTTCGCATCCCAAATTAGCAATATCATTGAAAAAGCGGGAATATTGAATTTGGTCACCGTAGCCTTGTAGTGGAAGAACCAGAAGTGATTTTCCAGCCAAATTTTCCCCACGCCAGCGAGGGAACGGCATTTGTGGAATTTCGCTTAAGCCCAAAGCTGCCTGCAATTCAGGCCAATTCTCAAAATAATCAAAGCCCTCGATGTAATTTCCTCGAGCAAGTAATATTTCTCCTAATACTACGCGAGAAGAGAGTTTATTGGGAGAAATTTCAATAGATTTTCGGCAAAGACGCTCTGCTTCCGCGAAATCGCCCATCGTGCG
>CAITHQ010000238.1 GCA_903892305.1 uncultured Alphaproteobacteria bacterium | reverse complement strand
GTCCTGCGCAAGAAGCCGCCGGGCGTACTGCTGTCCAGTGCCCATCAGGTGGACCGGGAATACCGGGCCATGAAGGCCCTGGCCGGGCATATCCCCGTGCCGGTCATGCGCGCCCTCTGTACCGATCCAGAGGTCATCGGCACGACCTTCTATGTGATGGACTATCTGGAGGGGCGTATCTTCCGGGACGCTACCTTGCCAGGGCTATCGCCGGCTGAGCGCTCAGCGATCTATGATGACCTCAATGTCACCCTGGCAAAGCTCCACGCCGTAGACTTCGAGGCGGTCGGCCTGGGCGATTTCGGCCGTCCCGGTAACTACTTCGAGCGCCAGGTGGCCCGCTGGACCCGCCAGTATCGTGACGCTGAGTCTGAATCCATCCCGGCCATGGAAGCCCTGATCGCAGAGCTTCCCAGTCGGATTCCGGCCGATCAGTCGGTGACAATCGCCCATGGGGACTACCGGCTAGAAAACGTCATGTTCCATCCCACCGAGCCGCGGCTCATTGCCGTTTTGGACTGGGAGCTTTCGACCATCGGCCATCCCCTAGCCGATATTGGCTATAATGCCTTCCTCTGGCGTTCCCACGCTTCGGGCTGGGGCAGTCTGGACGGGGTTGATTTCGCCACCAGCGGCATTCCCACTGAGGAGGATTATGTGGCGGCCTATTGCCGACGCACCGGTCGCGCAGGGATTGAAGACTGGGCCTTCTATATGACCTTCGGCATCTTCCGGCTGGCCTCGATCAGTCAGGGCGTCTACCGCCGGGTCCTGGCGGGCAATGCCGCCACAGAGGGACGCGACGCCGTGAACGGGACCCCGGCATTGGCAGAGCAGGCCCTGGCCATCCTGCGGGGCTGACCCTTCTGGCACTGGGTGCAGATCTAGAGCTCAGCGCGCCGTCAAATCCCCAACTCTGTCCGCGCCATGATATTGCGCTGAATCTCGCTGGTTCCTCCTAGGATGGTCACAGCCCGGTCATAGAGATAGCGCCCCATAGCCACAGCGGCCGCGGCGTCGTCCCCGCTCACCTGCGTCCCCAAGGCCTCGATCGCCAATTCGTCCAGGCGCTGGGTCAGGACCGAGCCCTGAAGTTTCAGCATAGACGCGACCGATCCCGGGGATTCGCCCAGGGCCAGGGCGGAGACCGCCCGGTGCTCGGCCATTTCCACAGCTGTGACGTCGACCTCGGCCTCAGCCAGTTTGCGCCGGAAATCGGGGTCCTGGACCAGGGTCGTGCCCGCCAGGTCTCGAACCCAACTCAGCCTAGCCCATAGGCCAGTGGCGTAATTGCCGCCCCTCTCGAACTCCAGAAGGTATTTGGCCACTGTCCAGCCTTCGTTTTCCCCTCCAATCCGCTGGGATTTTGGGACCCGCACATTGTCAAAGAAGACCTGATTGAACTCATGGTCGCCAGCAAGATTGATGATCGGGCGCATGGTCAGGCCTGGCGTATTGCGGTCGATCAGCAGGAAGGAGATGCCCCGCTGCGCCTTGGCCGTCGGGTCGGTTCTGACGAGGCAGAAGATATGTGTCGCCTGATGCCCAAGGCTGGTCCAAATTTTGGTCCCATTGACGATATAGTCGTCCCCGTCTGACTCGGCGCGGGTTTGCAGTGAGGCGAGGTCAGAGCCAGAGCTCGGCTCGGAATAGCCCTGACACCAGCGATGCTCTCCTGACAGGATCTTTGGCAGATAGTGGGCCTTCTGCTCTGGGGTTCCGAAGCGAATAATCACAGGACCGCACATGCGGATGCCAAAGGTATGAGTGCCAGGTGCCCCGGCCGAGGCGCACTCGGACGCAAAAATATGGCGCTGGGTGGTCGTCCAGCCCGTGCCGCCATGCTCAGTGGGCCAATCAGGTGCCACCCACCCCTTACGGTGCAGGATTGCGTGCCATTTCGCCGTCGGTTCAAGGTCGCAGAACGAACCGGTCTTCGCCGCTGCTGCGGCGCGCAGATCGTCTGTCAGATGCTCATCTAGAAAGGCACGAACCTCATCACGAAACTGCATATCGGCGGGGGCAAATTTCAGATCCATGAGTTTTGTCCTTTGCGACGGGCGAATGGGTCACCAGGGAAGATCTGGGCCTTGCTGACGATCAATCTCTGGCGAACGGTTATCGAAACACTTGGCGATTGGCCACTGCGAGATCTCTCGCTGATAGCAAAAATTTTGCGGCACGTTGAAGTTGTTGGCTATGGTCCCCGTGATGAGGGCTCGTCTTCTCATCGTCACATCTAGTCGCCGCTGGCGAGTGCCGAATTCACCATAATTCAAATTCCAATATTTCCGCGCCGAGGGGCTCGGCGTTGACCTAATGACACTATACATGCCACAAAATCGTCCAGCCTCGGCAGTCTGACCTGGAGATCCGTATGATGCAGTTGAACCGATGGGCCGGAAGCATTGCCGCGGGTCTGTTGCTGACTGCTCTGCCTGGGGTGCCGATAGCAGACCCCATCGCAACGGTGCCCAAGCGCCCCAATGTGGTGCTGATCCTGGTGGATGACTCGGCGCTGATGGATTTCGGGTCCTTTGGGGGTGAGGCGCGCACGCCCAATATCGACCGTCTGGCCGCGCGTGGTGCCATGTTCACGGGCTATCACACCTCGCCTCTGTGCTCGCCATCCCGGGCCATGCTGCTGACCGGCGTAGACAATCATCGGGCGGGCGTGGCGACGATCGAGGAGGTGCTGCCGGCCTCGCAAAAGGGCAAGCCTGGCTATGGCCTACATATCGAACCTGGCGTTTTGACCGTGGCCGAGCGGCTGAAACAGGCCGGTTACCGCACACTGATGGCTGGTAAGTGGCACCTGGGGCATGACAAGGGTCAGCTGCCCAACGGCCATGGCTTTGACCGCTCCCTGGCCCTGGACGCGTCGGGTGCCGACAACTGGGCTGCCAAGCCCTACATGCCCTACTATGCCGATGCGCCGTGGTTCGAAGACGGGGTGCGCGCCCGCATGCCGGCCAGTTACTACTCCTCCGACCTGCTGGTCGACCGGATGATCAGCTATCTCGACGAGAAGCCCGTCGGGGCGCAGCCCTTCCTGGCCTATCTGGCGTTTCAGGCGGTGCACATACCGGTGCAGGCTCCACGCCAGTTCAGCGACCACTATCGCGGCCGGTTCGACGGGGGCTGGGCGGAGCTGCGCCGAGCGCGTGCGGCCCGCGCGCGGGCGTTGGGCATTCTGCCGCCCGGGGCAGAGGCACAGGACATGCCGCGCTATGCCAGTGCCTGGGCCAGCCTGCCTGCAGCTGACCGGCGCACCTATGCCCGTAGTATGGAGGTCTATTCCGGCATGCTGGAGGCGATGGATGCCAGTATTGGTCGGTTGATCAGCCACCTCGAGACCCGGGGCGAATTTGAGAACACCCTGTTCGTTGTGACCTCCGACAATGGACCCGAACCCAGTGACCCCGTCCACGCGCCCGCCATGGACATGTGGATGGCCCAGCATGGCTATGACCGGAATATCCAGACCCTGGGCGAGCGTGGCAGCCTCAACTATATCGGCCCCGATTGGGCCGCCGCGATCTCGTCGCCGGGCAGTATGTACAAGTTCTACACAGCCGAGGGCGGCATCCATGTGCCCTTGATCATGTCGGGTCCCGGGATAGCGCCGGCCACCCGGGTCTCTGCGGCGACCTTCGTCACGGATGTGACGCCCACCATCCTCGACCTGGCCTCAGCCCCAGCCGCCCCGGCCAAATCGGTGTCCCTGGACGGTCGCAGCCTACGGCCCGTGCTGGCCGACGGCGCTGCCACCGCACACCCCGCCGACGAGGCCGTGGGCATGGAAGTGTCGGGCAATGCGGCCCTGTTCCGCGGCACCTGGAAGATTGTGCGCAACCTGCCACCCCGTGGGGACGGCCGCTGGCGGTTGTTCGACATGGCCGCCGATCCCGGCGAAACCCGCGACCGTTCCAGTGACCAGCCCGCCCTATTCAAATCCATGCAGGCCGACTATGCCGCCTATGAACGTCGGGTCGGTGTGCTGCCGCTTCCCGCTGGCTATAACAGCATGAAACAGGTCGCCGTAAACGCCATCCAGCGTCAGATCGGCTTTGCCCTACCGGCCATTGGGGCCTTTGTCGCAGGGCTGATCGCTCTGATTGCCGGCGGTATCTGGCTCAGGCGGCGGAAGCGCGCAGCATGACGGCTCAGCCCTATGACCTGCACGGGCTGAAGCTGTCCTACTTCACCGGCAAGATGGAAGCCTATCTGCGCGCCAAGGGGATCGACTTCACCTTCGTGGAGATGGATACCGCTGACTTCCGGCGCTGTGCCAAGCAGACTGGGGTTGCTCAGATGCCACAATTGCGGACCCCACAGGGCGACTGGCTCACTGACACTACCGCGATCATGGCCAGGTTCGAGGACCAGGGGATCGAGCCACGGTTTCGCCCCACCACTACCACCGGCGCTTTCTTAAGCCGCCTGCTGGAAGACGCCTTCGACGAATGGCTCTGGCGCCCGGCCCTCTACTATCGCTGGGCTTTCGAAGAGGACTCCCGCCTGATGGGCCGCCAGATCGCCCGCACCATGATGCGCGACCTGCCCGCGCCCCTTTGGCTCAAGAGCCTGCTGATCACCACACGACAGAAACAGGAATATCTGCGCGCCGACGGCGTGACCCGCGACAATAGCCAGGCCATTGAACGGCATTATCTGGCGGTGCTGGGCATGCTCGAGCCGGTCCTGGCCGCCCGGCCCTTCCTGTTTGGCGATCGCCCCTGCGAGGCCGATTTCGGCCTGTTCGGCCCAATGTTCCGGCACTTCTCCCACGACCCCACCCCGGCAGCCATCCTGCGGGAGCGGGCCCCAAACGTTCTGGCCTGGACCGCACGCCTGTGGGCTACGACGCCGGCGACGCTGTCGGGCCGAGACAGGGTCGCAGACCCGCCAAGCGACCTCGACCCGTTGCTCTGCTGCATAGGCGCGGACTATCTGCCCTACCTGGCCGCCAATCTAGCAGCGGTGGCAAACCAATCGCCGAAGGTGAGGTTCGAAAGCTTCGGCGGACAATTCGAAATCCCCGCCTCGCCATATCGCGCCGCCTGCTGGCTCGACCTTCGTCGACAATTTGCCGACCTGTCGCCTGAGGAACAGGCCGAGGTCGTGGTTAGGCTTGGCGGTGCCTGTGGCCTGGACGGCACAGTGTCAGACCCTGGCCTATTGGCGCCGGTATCTGGGCGCAGGATCGCGAACCGCCACTGGATGTGAGGGGGGGGGCGCAACCACGCTGGCCGGTGGCGCGCCGGTGCATTGACCCCGACAAATCCGCTTGACCCTTAGTCTGCCAGCACCCCGTTTAGGACCTCGAACAGGTTTGCCGCCGACAGCGGCTTGGCGATCAGACCATCCATGCCAGCGTCCCCATAGGCCTCAACCTGATCGGTCATTGCGTCGGCGGTCAGGGCGATAATCGGCGTCCTCGGTCGGCCGGCAGCCAGTTCGGCGGCGCGGATCGTCCGGGTGGCAGCTATGCCGTCCATGACTGGCATCTGTATGTCCATCAGGATTAGGTCCCAGTCTCCATCGAGCCAGGCGGCGACGGCCTCCTCGCCGTTGAAGACGAAGACGGGCTCGATCCCAATCTGATTGAGCAGCGCGCTCAGGACCTGCTGGTTTATGGCATTGTCTTCGGCGGCCAGAACGCGAAATTCAGCGACACCGAATGGGGCAGGTTCCGAGGCAGACCCTAGGATCTTCAGGTCGTCGGTAGGGGCCTGTGAGCGGTCCAGCTGTGTGAGAGGTAGCGTGATCGTAAATGTCGATCCCTTGCCCACTTTGCTTTCCACACTGATGCCGCCGTCCATCAGCTCGGCGATATGCTTACAGATCGAGAGGCCCAGCCCTGTGCCGCCATAGCGTCTGGTTGTCGACAGATCCGCCTGCTTGAAGGGCTTGAATAGGTCCTCCAGACTTTCGGACGCGATGCCAATTCCGGAATCCGAGATGCTGATCTTCAGCCGGTCCTCGAAGAGCGCCTCTACCCTGACCTCTCCGTTCGACGTGAACTTCAGCGCATTGGAGATCAAGTTATTGATGATCTGGCGCAGGCGCGTGGGGTCGCCAAGGTAGATCCCTTTGGCGGTGTCCGAGACCAGGAGGCTGAACGTCAGGCCCTTGGCGTCGGCGATCGCAGCAAACGCTGCCCCCGAACTCTTCACCAAATGCTCCAAATCGAACGGTATAGCCTCGATCTCGAACTCGCCCGCCTCTATCTTCGATAGGTCCAGCACATCGTTTAGAATGGTGAGCAAGGCCTCGCCCGATTGGCTTATGACCGATAGCCGTTCCGCCTGGACCTTCGGCAAGGGATCAGCGGCCATGACCTGCGCCATGCCCAGCACCCCGTTCAGCGGCGTTCGAATCTCGTGACTCATGATCGCCAGGAAGGTGCTCTTGGACAGGTTCGCGGTCTCGGCACGCTCTTTCTCGATCACGACCTGGGCGATCGCCGCCTCCAGGCGCTTCGACACCGATAGGCTGAGCAGGCTACTCACCACGGCCAGCGACACGAGCCCAACCATCGTCAGGGTGACAGCCACCTGATCAATCCCCTGATAAATCGGGAATAAAGTCGTCATAACCAAGGGTGCGAGGAAGGAGGGTAGCCCCAGAACCGTGGCCGCCCAAGACGGGCTGTGATTGGCCTGCAGATAGGTAAGGTGGGCACCAAAATAGGCTGCCGCCAAAACGGTCATGACCTCCCGGCCCTGGATCCATGTGATGATGCCAACGGCATTCCAGCAGAGAGTTAGCAGAAACAGCGAAATTGCAGCCCTCACAAGAGCCGCAGGCCTTCGGTCCCCAACCTTGGCTAGGCCGCTCACGACGGCCCAGTTCAGAGCTTCCGTCAGTAGCGTCACTAAAAACCAAGCGATCGGTATGGTCCAACCAATCTCGGC
>CAITHQ010000237.1 GCA_903892305.1 uncultured Alphaproteobacteria bacterium | reverse complement strand
CAAACCGGCATTGACCGTGTGGTGATGACCGGGCTTCGGATCGCTGGACGGCTGGCTGCCGAGGTGGCCGCAGAGGGTCTTGTTCTGCTCGCCCCTATCGCCTCAGGGACTACCTGGCTTCGGGAACTAAAGCTGGCCGCAGCCATGAGCGGAACAGCAGAGTCGGAAGGGTCAGAGGGGTTAGAGTCTGAAGGCCTCTATCTGAGCCCAGCGGCGATGCGCGGGTTAGGCGCTGTCGATCTCGGTGGTCTGGAGAACTCTAAGGGCGAGGCACTCGTTTTCGCCCAGAATTTACAAGCCAAAGCCGTTGCCACCCAATTGGCCAGCCAGGGCATGAATACCAAGATCCAAGACTTCCCCGGCTATGCAGACCTCCTCCAGGACAGTCACAGCAATAAGACCCCGCAGGGCGTGTTTGATGAAATCCTGAAATGGGCCCTGGAGCATTTTCCTGAAATTCAGCCTTCAAAGAATTTCAAGCCCCCTTCGACCGGCTATTTGGGGGGTGTGGGTTTCGAGGAGTGGCCCGTCAGCCTGGGCAGAGGCGCGACGGGTCTTCTGACACGTCCAGAAAAAGCAGGCGGCGGCGGGGTTATCATTTGCAACACCAGCCGCGAGCCTCGGGCAGGCATCGGTCGATTGGCGGTGAAGATCGCGCGTAATCTCGCCCTGGACGGCGTGACGACTCTGAGGCTCGATTTTCCCGGTATTGGTGACAGTGAGATCGAGTGCACTGATCATATGTATCTTGCTGACCGGACCGAAGATTTCGCCCGAGCTGCAGATTACCTGCGTCAGCAGGGCTGTGCCTCTGTCACCTTGTTTGGGGTGTGTTCTGGTGCCTTTCATGTCATTCGCGCCATGAGCACGAATTCAAGCCTCGACCAGGGCTATTGCGTCAGCTCCAGACTGGTCTGGCGCAAGGGAGACAGCCTGGAGCCGCAGTTTCGAGACCAGGGCGTAGCAACAGCCAATTACATGGGTAAATTTCGTGATCGCGAAACTTGGCAGCGTCTTTTGCGGCGCGACATTGATCTCCCTGCCGTCCTGCGCACCCTTGCCTTGCGTTTGACTCAGCGAGTGACGGCCTTACTGAATGGCCGGGTGAGCGCACATCTTCGCAGTGGGGTCGCCGCCATTTCAGCCCGAGGTGGTTCACTTAGGCTGGTCATGGGCTTGGATGACTCATCGCTCGACGAACTTGAATCCTATTTTGGCTCTAAAGGCCGACGGCTGACTGCCCTGCCCGGCATGTCCATGCGCGTCCTAACTGATCTAGACCACGGGGTCGCCAAGGCGGTCAGCCGAGACCTTATCCTGGCCGACCTGAGGGCCTTCTTAAAGCTCAACTAGAGCCGAAAGCGCGCGCCAGGGCATAGGCCGCCGCTTTTGGCCTAAGGTCGAAGTCGAAGGGCAAGGGTCTAACGCCATCGCCGTCCGACCGCGGGAAAAAAGTGGACTTCGAGGTATACCGATCAGACAGGCCCCAGGTAGTTACCATCTCGACCGGGCCGCTGGTTAGAACGGCTTCCAGAAAACGTGCATAGATATCGGCCACGATCTGGTCGCGCCCCTGCGCCGAGCCTTGGATATTTTGGTCGCTGACGTCGAGTTCTGTGATTAGAATTTTAAGGCCAAGACCTCTGACGGCGTCCAGAAAGTCCTTGAGGCCTGACCCGAAGGCGGGGGGTCGATCGCCGATGAGGTGGCCCTGCAGGGCCAAGGCCTGCACTGGAATGTTTCGTCGCAAAAGGTCCCGCAGCAAGGCCAGCATGGTGCCTCGCTTTTCCACCATCCAGGGCTCGTCATCATACTCCAGCCCATAGTCCGACAAGGCCAATAACGCGCCAGGGTCAGCAGTCTGGGCCGCGGCAAATGCGATATCGATATAGTCTGGCCCCAGGGCCTTAAGCCAGGGTGATATGCGTAAGCCGTCTGGCCGCCCGTCATTACGCTCAACGACTTCGTTGACCACGTCCCAAGAGCGAACCACGCCAGAATAGCGGCGCACGACAGTATCAATATGATCGCGCAGCAAGCCCTCGCCACGACCTTTGCGAAGGGCTGGCGCAAGCCAGTCTGGCATGGCCTCATGCCATAGGAGGCCATGGCCATGCAGGGGGACGCTGTTCGTCCGGGCAATGGCCGCAACCCGATCTGCGCCATCAAAATCGAACGCCGCTTCCGTTGGCCGCAAGGCATCCCATTTCATGGCATTTTCGGGGGTCAATATGGCGCACTGGCGGGCGATTAAGGCCGCGAAGTCGGCATCGCCTTCGACGGACTGGGGTTCGATGGCTGCCCCAAATAGTATGCCCTTCCGCCCGGCTATGACCTGAAGCAAGGGCGCGCTCTGCCCGCATGCCGGGCCAGCCAGCAGGCCCAATCCGCCGACCAGGGCGGTACGTCGGCTCAGGTGGGGCGCGGACATAAACGGAACCTCGGGGATGACTTCGCCTCAGGAGCCTAGAGCGACCTATAGAGCCAACGGGGAATGTAGAAGGAACGCTTATTCAGGACCGCACCGATGACCTGACCCCCCGCATCATCAATCTGCTCAACCAGGCGACGGGCCACAGCAGCGCGCGTGAGTTCGGCCTCAACCACCACCAAGGTCGCATCTGCCAAGGCGGCAACCTCTATCCCAGCTGAAGATCTCTCAAAGGCCGGCGAGTCGATAAGGATCAGATCAAAACTCGTCCGGGCGGCCTGAACGATCGTGCTCCATTTTGCTTCTTCAACCTTGAGCCCCCCGGCACCGATCGGCGCAGAGACATACAAGGTTGAATCCCCGACCTGAAGCGTGCGGCGTTCAAGTGAAACTGGAATAAGATCGTGACCTTGGGCGGCGAACATGGCTGCTGCCCCGCGCCCATCTGGCGGTTCGATATCCAGCAACAGCACCTTCCGCATGCTCCCCGAGACGGCAATCGCTGCGAGATCGCGGGTCAGGTTAGAAACCCCTTCGCCTTCGTGTGCCGAAATGACCTGCATCACCCCCCCGCCGGAGTTTCTCAAGGTCGACATGAGGCGCAGCAATAGCCGGCCTTCGTCTTGGCTAAGGCGGGTCGGCATGAGACGCCCAGGTCGGCGCAGTGGGGTGGCCTCATTCAGAGGGACGGAAAGCAGGACAGGTACCCCAACCTTGTCTTCCAGGTCTCTGGGCGTGACCATTACCTCGGAAAGGGCTGACGCCAGAACCACTGTGGCGAAGGCCGCCGCCAACCCGGCAGCGACACCCGCCAACAGCATAAGAGTACGTCCAGTCTTGCCCCGGGTCGGCGGTTCCGCGGGCTGAATGACCCGAACATTGGCGCGAGACCGGGCAGTGGAATTCGCCAGCCCGCCATCCTCAACTGTGCGATCAAGATCCTGCAAGGCGCTTTCAACTACGGTTCGTGCCCGCATGAGTTCGCGGTACTCAGGCCCGATACGAACCAGATCGTCGAGCCTTGCGGTGACTTGACCCAGGGACTGGTTCAAGGCCGCGCGCCCATTACGCAGGCCTGCAACATCGCCAAAGGAGTCTGCGAGCTCCGTGTCGATTTGCTGGTGAACAGGATTAAGCCCGCGGCGCTCAACCGACACCTGCTGGGCGGGAACTTGGCGCATTTCGGCCTGAACATTAGCGATACGCGCATCGAGATCGGCAATTAAGGGATACCCATCTCGGTATTTTTCTGCGGCTTCGCGTCTTTGAGCCTGCAGGGTGATCAGGTTTTGCATCAGACCTTCCATCACCGTCGAGCGCGAGCGGTCGGTCGACACCTGGATTTCCTGTGGCGTCGATTGACGCAGCAGAGACAGCTGTGATGCGCGGCCAGAGCGGGTCGCGATCTGTTGATCCAGGGACTGCAATTGCCCTTGTAGGAGGGACTGCTGTGCCTGGACTGCGTTAAATTCCTGAGTGTAGTCGCCAAACCCATAGCGGCTCGAGAAGTCGGTGATTTGCGCTTCGATTTGCCCAAGGCGTTGGCTGAGTATGTCGCGCTGAACGCTGACCGTTGTGGGATCTGCGCGCTTGAACACCTCGCTTCGACGGACCTGATAGACCTCTACCAACTTATTCAGAAGGTCCGCTGCCACCCTGCGGTCTTCCGCCTTCAGCTTCAATTCGATGACATTAGAAGTCGGGATATTTTCAATAGTCAGGTCTTTTTCCAGCTGATCCACCCCCTTACCCAAGCCATCTGGCATTGAGGCTAGGCGCGGATATACCCGAGCCAGCCCTATGGCCTTCAGGGCGTCAGACCGCACGCCCCGGGAGCTGAGAATTTCCATTTCCGCATGGACAATCTGAGATCGGTCAAAGGATTGCGCGGAAGCAGTATCCGCAGCGGAGGATTTGAACACATAGTCCCCACCCAGCAGGATCAATAGCCGCGACTGAGCGACATAGACGGTATGAGCAAAGAAAATGGCGACGGCAGCTGCCAGGACCGGCAGCAGGAAAGCCAGGATAGCCTGCTTTCTATAGTAAAATGCTGGGGTGAGCAGCTCGCGTAGGGTCAAAGGCGAGCGAATTCTGCGCTTTGACGGCGGTGCGGCGTACGACGTCTGATCGAGGACCGCAGAGTTCATCAAGGCGCTGGGCGACTGGGGTTGTGGCGACGCGCGCCGGGACTTTGGGTTCCTCTGAAATAGTAAAGATTTGCAGTTAACAAAAAGCTGCTGAAGGACGCCTCGCCAACCCTTTGATAACCCTAAACAGCGAAACTGGGAGAAAGTGGACTGGGCGCACCGTGGCAAGCGCCTCTGGAACGGATCATGTTGAATCGATCACGGGTGTGTCTATCCCTTTGCGCTGGGCTCGCGGCAGTCATTGCCGCGTCGTTATTCAGCACGCGCCTGGAAGCTCAGGGCTATAAGCCGCCGCCCTATAACCCCGCCTGGGTGCCTAAAGCCTATGATGCGCCACAAGGACCGCCTCGCCCGAACGAAGCGCTGCCACCTACACCTGGACAAACCCTGGACAAACCCGCCGAAATGGCGGCCCCAAACTCTGGTGGAGGTCGGTTCGCCCCTTGGACGGATAGCGATTATCATTATCACATCAATGCGGGAGATGAACTGTCCCTTCGGTTTCTGCTGAATTCGGATTTGAATACCGGCGTCCTGGTGGGCCCCGATGGTCGTGGGGTCTTTCCGCTGATCAGTTCGCTGAAAGTTGCCGACATGACGGTTGAAGAGGCCAATGGCGTCCTCTCAGAGGCCTACGCACAGATCCTAAGACGGCCAGACCTGCAGGTCATGATCACCACCTATGGGTCCTCACAGGTCTATGTGGGGGGTGAGGTTCGGACCCCGGGCGTCTATCCGATGCGCGGCCAACTGACACCAGCCCAGGCGGTGATGATGGCGGGCGGTCTGGCGTCAACAGCGCGGCTCGGCAAGATCGCCATAATTCGCCAGCGGCCCAATGGTCAGATGCTGATGAAGGAGATCGATCTGAAGGCTTACCTGACCAAGGGCCAAGATCTCGGGTCCCTCAGCATCCTTCCAAGCGATCTGATCTTCGTCCCCCGCAGCTCGATCGCCGAGGCAGATCGCTTTGTTGATCAATATATTACGGGCCTCTTGCCCCTAGGACGGGTCTTGGGCTACCGCGATCCAACCCCGAGACTCTATTGAAAGATCGCGCCTTACCGTGACCCGATATCTGACGGCAGCGGTCGAGCAGGCCCTTTGGTCGATTCTGAACCTCGGGATCAATATGCTGCTGCTTCGCGTGGCAACGCCGGAGCAATATGGGACCTTCGCCTTCTGGGCCAATGTCGCGTTCATCTTCATCAGCCTACAAAACGCGCTGACGGTGACACATCTCTCGGTTTTGCCACCTGGAGACGGCCTGGATGATCGCCGCCTGCCGACAGAACGGATCATGCACGCGGTGACAGCGATCTTTCTAGGCCTCACTGCAGCAGCCATTTTGGCGGTCACCCTATACCTTCATAGCCGTGGTCAGAACCTTGGCGCGCCCATGGCCGCCTTTTTTGTCCCGGCCTTTCTGCTGCAGCAGTATTTTCGCTTTGTGAGTTTTTCCAGGGGCCGCCCGATGGAGGCCCTCACGCAAACCATCGCCGTCCTGGTGAGCGCGACCTCTCTACTCATCTTGGGTTCAATGACGACAACGTCCTTTTCGGCCAACACCATATTGGGTCTACTGGGTGCCTCATATGGGGGGGTGGGCCTTGTCTCGGGCTTACTGGCTGTGCGCCATCAGGGCCTTAGCCTTACTAGGCCGGTTCTGGCGGGGTTTCGAAGCTATCTGCAGCCAACGGGATGGCTATTCCTGGGCGTGACTTCGACCGAATTGCTAACCCGGTTCTATGCCTTTGCCGTCGCAGCTGCCTTTGGCCCCGTCGCCCTGGCCTCCCTTACGGCGACACAGCTCTTACTTCGCCCCATTCCCCTGCTGGCTACATCTTGGTCTCAGGTCGCGAGACTAGACCTGGTCCGCCATCGTGAAGCGCGACAGTGGCCCGCCTTCATGGGGATGATTGTCTTAGCTTTGGTCGTCGGCATCCTGGCCTCACTACTCTGGTCTGGCTTGGTAAACCTCTCCTGGTCATGGCTGGCCCAATTGGCGTTTAAGGGCAAATACCTGCAAGACCGCTGGATGGTCATGCTGTGGGGCGTTTCGGCCGCCCTAAGCCTGGTTCAAGTGGTGATCAACACACCCCTGCAGGTCTTGCAGGACTTTCGCGCCCTGGCGATCGCCAATGCCATAGCCTCGGTGGTTTCAGCGGTGGGAATTCTGGTTGGCATAGGCTTGATCGGCCCTGCCGGCGCGATCATTGGTACCTCAATCGGTCAGTTGGTTGAGGTGCTCGTTATGGGTGGGCTTTTGGCCGTCGCTATCAGGACCGCCCAAACCGCCATACGTTGAACCCGCCGGGTAGGCTGCGGCTGGGCCAACGCAGATCAATGTCAATTCCGACCAATAGGATCAGAATTCCGAAGGTAGCATTGGCGGTGAAATAGCTGCTCTCCAAGAAATTGTGGAGCAAGAACAGCAGAGGAAAAAGTCCCAGATAGATCGCATAGGGGAAAACCGCGCTGTCCTCTGCGCGCTGAGAGAGCATGGATATCCGCAGAAGGACCAGAGCCCGCCAAATCCAGCGTACTAGCATGACGAGCGCGCCGAACAGTCCTAAGACACCCGTGGTTGCCAAGAGATCGATATAGCCATTGTGAGATTCATTGGTGAAGGCATCAGGGCTAGCGAACCACTCACCTGTTTGCAGGCTGGGTTGGACAGCCGGGTCTACGTCCCATAGCGACCCAAAACCCACCCCCTTCCAGGGATGCTCCGCCCAAAGACCTAGGACAAACCGCCAGATATCGGTACGCATTGTGAAGGTGACCTTGGAAAAGGGGGCAAGCGGGTCGCTACCCTCCAAGGCACTCCAGCCTAGCCAGGCCAGAACCAGGATGAAAACAAAGGCCAGTGAAGCGCCGACCATCGCCCAGATCAGGCTTGATCTTTGACGCAGAACTGCGATCAGCGCAGGCCCCGCAAGAGCAGCGCCCACCAGAATGCCAAGGCTCGTCTTAGACTTTGAGGCGACCAAAAGGGCGAGCCCAGCCAAGATAATACTGATCCAGAAGGCGCGGCTGGCGAAGGATTTTTGCCCTTGTAAAAAGGCCATGCTGACAAAGCAGCAATACATCATCACACTGCCAAGGGTGTTCTTATGGGTGTGGATCGCCGCAAGGCCGATCTCGGTCATGCTCGCGGTTGGTGCGAGAATCCACGAGAAAAAATCAATCGCGACCATGATGGCACAGGCGATCGCCATGGCGGCGAGAATGCGATCGCCCCTGCGAATGGACAGGGTCATCCCCAGGCAGACTAGGGCCTGGATGACAAAAAGCACCAAACGTTTTGAAGAGACGGCAGGATCTAAGGCCCACAGTGTGGTGACGGAAAACCAGAGGAGTAGAATAATCAGAGGCCAAATCCGCCCGATGGCCTCTGCCAAGACCTGACGTCGAAACCAAAAGATGGGAAGGGCCAGGGCCAGAAGTGAGAGCCAGACCAAACGCCCCCAGGGGGACACGGGCGCTACACCGGTTTGCGGGTCAAGGACGGTGTCATGCTCGTAGGGCGCGACCCCAATCATCATGTACAGCAGCATAAAGATCAGAAGACCCTGACCCAGCCGGCCCAACCAATAGTCGGCGAAGTCTGAAATCTCGCTGCGGCGCGCGTCTTGGCTCGCCCTCCAGTCGCCAAGTATATCGATCCGCGGCTCAGTCACGGGCAGGCTCGCCCCCACCAGTCGACCGCAAACCCAGCCGGATGGCCAAAACATCCCTCAGGCCAAGGCTAAGCCCAACCAGGCCTCGCACCAGATAGCGCCGCCACAGGCGCTTTGGCTCACGCACCAGTCGATAAAGCCAGACTAGCCCTGCCTGCTCCATCCAGTCTGGCGCAGCGTCCAACTTTCCGGTCACCACGCTGATGGACGAGCCAATGCACAGACCAACACCAAGGGCGCGCCCGTCAGCGACGACATGCTGGCAAAACTTTTCCGACTGGGGCGGACCCATTGCGACGAAAACAAATCGGGCCGGATGACTCACGACGAAGGCCACCGCAGCGTCGACAGCCTCTGGAATATCAATGAAGCCCATGGGTGGGATGTGCTGCACCACATTGGTCAATGAGAACTGATCGACAAGGTCGGCAACAATCTCGGAGGTACAGCCTATAATGCTGATAGGGTCGTTTGGCGAGATACCGGTCCTGAACAGCTGATCAACGACATAGGCACCTGGCGCGAACTTCAGGTCCAATCCCGCCAGAAGCGCAGCACGGCCCAATATGCGACTGTCATTTGTGCTGATCCAACAAGTGTCTCCACAGTGCCGAAATAGCTCATCTTTGCGTCGCAGAAAGGCGTGTTCCGCATTTGGCGTTACAAAGGCGGTAAAGGGCGCAGTCGGGTCTCGGGCCATGAGAGCCACCACAGTCTCGTCGACGCTAAGGGGCGTGAAGCGCAGTCCGGCGAAACGAACCTGAGCGAAAGCTGAAATTTCGTTGGAACCGGTTGTCAACGCATTGCCCTTATCAGTCAGCGTCTAGATTTATCAGTCGTGCGATTCACTATGAGCCACACCATCCGTTTACGCCCCGTTCTCGCCGGAGGTCGAAATGTCGGTTTCGAACTGGCCATGAAGCGCGTCATGGATGTTGGCGTATCGGCCTGTCTCTTATTGGTCCTAGCCCCCTTCCTGCTGCTGGTCGCCGTCTTGGTGAAGACCACGTCTAAGGGCCTTGTCTTCTATACTTGCCACTGGATTGGTCATGAGGAGCGCCCTTTCACAGGCTGGAAGTTCCGAACCATGGTTGAGAATGCCGACGCCATGGAGGATCAACTGAAGGCGCAGAACGAAATGATTGGCCCGGCTTTCAAAATCACCAATGATCCACGGGTGACCCCCATTGGCCGGTTCTTGCGCCGCTATAGCATTGATGAATTGCCCCAACTCTGGAATGTGCTGAAGGGTGATATCAGCTTGGTCGGGCCTCGGGCACCGCGTGAGCATGAATTCGTCCAGTTCACAGAGTTTCAGCGTCAGAAATTAGCCGTTCAACCGGGGATCACTTGCCTCTGGCAGGTGCAGGGCCGCCATCGGATCAATGACTATGACCGGTGGGTCGAGCTGGACCTGGAATACATCCGCACCTGGTCCCTGTGGTTGGACATCAAGATTTTGGCCCGTACCGCCCTGGTGGTCATTCAGGGATCTGGCGTATGAGCCGGCCCGATATCAGCGTCGTGGTCCTAAGCTATGATCGCGTTCACCTGCTAAAACGCACCCTGATCGAGGGCTTGAAGCAGTCCATGGCCCCAGGGCGTTCCTATGAATTCATCGTGGTCGATAATCATCCCGATCGGCTGGCCGAGGGCCTTGTCGCCGAACTCGCCGCAAATAGCGCGCCACTGACCTACCTTGCTGACGACCGGCGCAATATTTCGATCGTGCGAAACAAGGGTATTGCGGCCTCAAAGGGCCGCTATGTGGCCTTTATCGACGATGATGAAGCCCCAGAGCAGAACTGGCTAAACGCCCTATTTGAGTGCCTGGAGCGCACGGGCGCGGACGCAGCCTTCGGGCCAAAGCTGCCACTATTTGAGGCCGGTAAGTCACCCGATTGGGACAAGGACGCCTGGCTCTACACCCTTGATTTCCGCCTGCCTGCCGATGCGCCCGTCGAAATGTTCGGGCGCTTCCGGCGAAAGGGGAAGGGTCTGGGCAGCGGAAATGCGGCATTTCGGGTTGCAACCTGCTTTAACTCTGCAGAGCCCTTCAGCGTGGCCTTTGGTGATGCCAATGGCGAGGACACGCAGCTGCTGTTCAGACTGGCCCTTGAAGGCAAGCGCTTCGTCTGGTGTCCCGACGCCATCGTCAAAGAATTCATCGAAACCGACCGGACAAAGCCAGATTATATGGTCACCCGGATGAAGCGTGGCTCGCAGCATTATGCAGCCTCCAGAATCAACACAAGCGACACACCGGGATTGATGCGGCTCAAGGTTTTGGGCCTAGGGCTGGCTCAGATGTGCGTTCACGCCAGCCTTTTTCTGGCCAGTTTCGAATTTCTCAGTTCCACGCGCTACGGCCACAGGATTGGCATGGCCAAGGGTTTGGGCAAGCTTAGCTACCGCGCGCCCATCGGCTTTATAGACGAGCGCGCGCCGTGAGTTCGGTCGATGTGTCCATTGTCATCGCCACCTATAACCGCCCGGTTCAGCTGGCCCAGACACTCAATTCTTGCCTCTCTCAGTCCAATCGCCTGGGCCTGATCATTGAAATTGTCATCATCGATAATCATCCGTCCAAGAACGGTCAGGCCATCGCCCAGCAGATGGATCGCCAATCTCCCTTTCCCATCCGCTATGTGCCCGACCCAGTGAGAAATATGTCAGCCCTGCGTAACCGCGGGTTCTTAGAGGCCAAGGGGAACTGGGTCGCGATCATTGATGATGATGAAATCGCCGACCCTGATTGGCTGGACGAATTGATCGGCGCAGCCCTGGCCAAGGATGCAGATATCGTTGTGGGCCCCCGCCTTGCCAGCTTTGGGGGTAGCCGGCCACCAGCCTATGATCCCAAAGGCAGAGACTTTGTCCGCGATCTCGGCTTGAGGGACCAGGCCACTATCGACTTAACCCACCCGGACGGAAAGCCTCGCTACGGTCTCGGGACGGGAAACTCGGCCTTCAATATGACGCGGTGTTTCCCAAATGGGGACTCCCCCATGCGGCTGGAATTCGGGAACGCTGGTGGCGAGGATGCTGAGCTTTTCATTCGCCTACACCGATCTGGCCGCAAGATCATCTGGGCCGCCAAAGCCTTTGTAACCGAAACGGTTGCAGCCAATCGCACACGAGTCGCCTACAGGTTGATTAGAGCGCGCCGTGAAGCCCAGCACTATGTCGACATCTATCTGGACGTTACCCCAAACCCAATGAGGGTTCGTGCCATCCTGCTGTCTAAGGGAATTATCCAAGTTATTCTTGGGTTTATGATCGCGTTCGTAACAATTGAATTCGGAGCGGAAACACGTATTCGGGGGCGCCTGATGATGGCGCAGGGCATGGGAAAGCTCTCTTGGACGCCCAAAGTTGGGTATATTTCGGAATCCGTCGGACCAAAGGCGGCATAACCAGAAGTCACCTGTCACGCGAAAATCTGACGGTATTGGCATGCTCTTTGAAGCCATAGCCTCAACCTTCCTCCCAGGGAGGTCGTGAGGGTCATAATGCTACAGTCCATGAATATCTCTTTCGATGCCGCCGAAATCCGCACGTCAACCGACGTCAAGCTGTACGGGGACGGTGCCACCTTGGCTGACTTTGCCCGCCTCTATCGGGAAGGCTTGGTCACAGGCTTTACGACCAATCCCAGCCTGATGCGTCGGGCCGGCGTCTCTGACTACGCGACCTTTGCCCGCGACCTGCTGGACGTCATTCCAGACATGCCAATTTCGTTTGAAGTTATCGCCGATGACTTTAGCGAAATGCGCCGACAGGCCCTCCTGCTGGCCTCCTGGGGGCCCAATGTCTATGTGAAGATTCCCATCACCAACACCAAACGCCAGTCCAGCCTACCCCTGATCGCTGAGCTCTCTGCCATGGGGGTAAAGGTCAATGTCACGGCTATCCTGACCCTGGAACAAGTGGCTGGCGCGGTTGAAGCCCTCGACCCTGCAACACCGGCGGTGATTTCCATTTTCGCTGGCCGCATTGCCGATACCGGTGTCGATCCCATGCCGATTATGCGCGCTGCGGTGGCCATGGCTGGCCTTCGTCCCAATGCAGAAGTGCTCTGGGCCTCGATCCGCGAAGTCTTAAATATCTATCAGGCGCAGGACTGCGGTTGTCAGATCATCACCGCCACCCCTGAATTGCTGAAAAAGCTCGACATGGCGGGCAAGGATTTGACGGATCTGTCGGCAGAAACGGTCGCCATGTTCGACACCGACGCCCGCGCTGCTGGCTATAAGCTCTAGGCTCCCATGACTAAGGCCCTTGTTCTGGCAGCGGGTTTGGGAAGTCGTATTCGCGATATTGCAGGCGAACTTCCAAAACCGCTCATGCCTTTCGGGGATGACTCGATCCTGGCGCATAATCTGAGGTGGCTGTCCGCGGCTGGGATTGAGGAAACCTGGATCAATCTTCACTATGGCGCAGACCTGATCCGACGTCATATCGGCGACGGATCAGCCTTTGGACTAAAAGTGCACTATGTTTACGAGCCCGAATTGCTGGGCACCGCCGGGGCGTTGAAGAACATCTCCGAGGCCGTGACAGAGCCATTTCTGGTGGTCTATGGCGACAATCTAGTCCGGTTCAATCTCAGTGCCCTTAGAAAGGCTCATAGCCAATCTGGTGCAGAAGCCACGGTGGTGGTCTTTGATCGGGATCGACACTTGAACACCGGCATAGCTGGCGGTCGCGTTCAGGTCAGCGCGGATCATGTCATCACTCGCTTTGTTGAGGGGCCTGCGGCGGCGAAACTCTCCAGCCTCGTCAATGCTGGCGTCTATCAGATTGAGCCCAGCCTGCTTGACCACATTGCCCCGGGACTTGCCTTTGATTTTGGTCGAGACGTATTTCCAGCCATGTTGGATCAGGGCCGCAAGCTGATGGCTCACATCATGGACGATGCGGGAATGTGTCTGGGTCTGGATACACCCGAAAGCCATGCGGCAGGTCATGCCCTCCTGGCATCAGGCCAGTTGGCGCTAGGATGACCAAAGCCGTCTTCTTTGATCGCGACGGCGTCCTCAACGCCATCGTCGAACGGCATGGCAAACCCGCCTCGCCCAGAACACCTGCCGAATTGCATATTGAGGCCGAGGCCCTGGCGACCGTTCAATCCCTGAAGGCGGCTGGCTTTGCGATCTTCGTCGTGACCAATCAGCCTGATGTTCGCCGCGGCCTCATGTCTGCGGCCAGCCTCAAGGCGATCCATGCAAAACTCGCCGCCGTCCTACCGGTGAATGAGATCCTCGCCTGTACCCACGATACGGCTGATGATTGCCCATGTCGTAAGCCCAAGCCTGGACTGATCTTGGATTTGGCCCTTCGTCACGGGGTCGACCTTTCCAAGTCCTGGATGATCGGTGACCAGGACCGTGACATTGCCTGCGGTGAGGCTGCAGGGTGCGAAACCATCCTGTTAAGCCGCACCTACAATTCCGCCGACCGTTCAGGGGCCGATCATGTGGTGGAAAGTTTGTCTCAAGTAATCTCTGTTATTCAATCGTCTGCGCGCCGCTGCGCCTAGATTTACGGAGCTCTCCGCCGTGTTCACCGATCATTTCTTCGACGTCGCCGCTCGGGCCATGGCCGCAATTGATCGTGCCGCCGTCGAAGCTATGGCGTTTGCCCTGGCCAAGGTGCGCGACCAGGGCGGTCGGCTGTTTCTGATCGGCGTCGGCGGCAGCGCCGGACATGCCAGTCACGCGACAAATGACTTTCGAAAAATCTGCGGTTTCGAAGCCTATTGCCCAACGGACAATGTTTCCGAGCTGACAGCCCGCATTAATGATGAGGGCTGGGAGGGCACGTTTTCCACCTGGCTACAGTCCAGCCGGCTGCGCGCTGAAGACGGCCTGCTGATTTTTTCGGTGGGCGGCGGCAGCCTAAACCCGCCCGTCAGCGCCAACATCGTCCGGGCCATCGAACTGGCCAAGGCGCGGGGTGCGACCGTGACCGGCATTGTCGGACGCAATGGCGGCTTCACCGCGCAGATGGCAGATGCTTGCGTCATAATTCCGACGGTAGATGATCAGCTGATCACCCCAATTGTCGAAGGCCTGGCCGCTGTGGTCTGGCACCTTCTGGTTTCGCACCCGGCATTGTCTGTCTCCAAAGGCCATTGGGAACAGATTGCCGCAGGCACGGTGAAGGTTCCGGCCTAGGCCATGATCTCGACCCGCACCCCCTTGCGCGTCACCCTGGGCGGCGGCGGCACCGACCTGCAAAGCTATTACCGCCATGGGGGCGGGTTTATCTTCGCCATGGGCCTAGATAAATACATCCACATTGCCGCTCACAGACCAAGCTTCCACGGCGGCGTCGTCTTGCATGGACCAGACCCAGAATCCTGCCCATCCGCCGCCGACCTTCGCCATGATCTGGTTCGTGCAGCCCTTCAGGCCCACGGCATAGAGGACCGCTTCGAGGCTGCCTCCATCGGCGATATCGCGGGCGGCACAGGCCTTGGATCGTCCAGCTGCTTCCTGGTGGGGTTTCTAAGGGCCCTGCACGCCCTCAAGGGCCACACCCCGGACCGTCAGGCCTTGGCCGAGGAGGCTTGCCGTATCGAAATCGAGACCCTGTCCAAGGGCATAGGCAAGCAAGATCAGTACATGGCGGCCTTTGGTGGCCTCACCACCCTGGACATCGCCCCCGACGGAACCGTTCAGGTCGGGAAAGTCGATATTTCGGCAAAGACCGAGGCGGCCTTCGTCGCCCACACCCACATCTACTATACCGGCCTGCGACGGGACGCGGCGGTCATTCTTGACGATCAGAACAGCGCCATGCTGTCCGATAGCGCCGCCCAGCACGACCGCGTCAGCGAAAGTCTCGGGGCCATCAAGACCCTTGGCTATCGCATTCGCGATGCCTGGATCGAGGGCGACCTCGATGGCTGGGGCGACATGCTGCATGAGCACTGGCTCTCGAAGAAGAAGCTGTCTTCCCGGATTTCATGGCCCCATATCGACCAGCTCTATGATCATGTTCGCGCTGAATATGGGGTTAGAGGCGGCAAGGTGATCGGGGCCGGCGGTGGCGGGTTTCTGATGTTGTTTGACCCCAGCGATGGGCGCGCGCTCGAAGCCTATATGGCCAGCCAAAACATGCCGCGCCTGACCTATCAGATTGATCGCGGCGGGACCCAGGTCCTGCTTGGCCAGGACGGATAGTCTAGGCCGCTCGCGATGATCACCCGACCCACACCAAAGGATTTCGACGTCCGCGCCCGGGCCCCTCTTCGCCTTGGCCTGGCTGGAGGCGGTACGGACTTATCACCCTATTGCGACCAGTTTGGCGGCGCTGTACTGAACGCCACCATTGGGCGCTTCGCCTTCGCCCATGTGACCCCGAGCACTGACGGACAGATCCACTTCCGCGCCCGAGACCTAGGCGGTGCCGCAGAAACCTTCCGCAGCCTCGACGAGATCAGCCTCGACGCGGGCCTGGTCCTGCATCGTGCGGTTTATCGTCATGTGGTGGAGACCTGGTTGGGGGGAGAGGCCCCTGCCCTGACCGTCTCCACCAATATCGACGCCCCAGCTGGCTCTGGCCTTGGTTCATCCTCAGCCCTGGCTGTGGCCATGATCGAGGCTTTCCGGGTGGCTCTGGACCTGCCCCTCGGGCCCTATGAGATCGCCCGGCTAGCCTTTGATCTGGAGCGGTTGAAGCTGGGCTTGGCCGGCGGTCGCCAGGATCAGTATGCAGCTGCCTTTGGCGGGGTAAACTATATCGAATTCTTGACCGACGACCGGGTTCTGGTCAGCCCCTTGCGGGTCCCTCGCGCCTATTTGAATGAGTTCGAGAGCTCGCTGGTCATTTGCTTCACCGGCCAGTCGCGTCGCTCCGAAGGCATTATCCAAGAGCAGATCGATGGACTGACCTCTATGGACGCCCAGACTCTGGCCAGCATGCACGAACTGAAGGCCGATGCGACCGCCATGCGCGAGGCCCTGCTCCGCGGCCAGGTACGCGACGTGGCCGACATCCTCATGCGCTCTTGGGCCTCAAAGAAACGGACCGCGAAGGGTATTGCCACCGAGGCGGTAGACCGCCTGTTTGATCATGGCATGGCCAATGGTGCCTGGGGCGGCAAGGTGTCAGGCGCAGGGGGGGGCGGCTTCCTCATGTTCTGCACCGACCCGGAAAACCGCTACCGATTGGTCAGCGCCCTGAATGAGGCTGGCGGGCAGGCGACAAGCGTCAGCTTCACCTTCGAAGGCGCTGAAGCCTGGAGCGTCCCCCGGTGAGGGTGCGCCAGTGCGTCATCCTGGCCGGCGGTGCTGGAACCCGCCTGGGCAGTCTGACACGCGACATCCCAAAGCCTCTCCTGCCCGTTGCAGGACGGCCTTTTCTCGAGCACCTGATCCTCAAGGCGGCTAGGCATGGGTTTGACCGGGCCCTGCTGCTGGTCGGCCATCACGCCGCGATGGTCGAAGCTTGGCTTTCCAATTCGGATCTGGCTGCCCAGCTGGGAATCGACATCAGCCTCTCCAGCGAACCGCGCCCCCTCGGCACCGGCGGGGCTGTGGCCTTTGCTCGCCCGCAGTTGGACGAGGCCTTCCTGCTGATCAATGGCGATACCTGGTTCGATTTTGACTGGCGTGTCCTGGCCGATCAGGACGGTAGCGTCATCGCCCTGCGCCAAATTCCAGAGGCAGACCGCTATGAAACCGTGCAGCTGGAGGGCAAGCGCGCCGTTGCCTTCGTGCCCAGGTCGGGAATTGCCCGGCCCGGCCTGATCAACGGCGGTGTCTACCGGCTAATTAGGGACGCCATTCCGGCAACGGACGTGCCCGCATCACTAGAGGCCGAAATTCTACCGGCCCTTTGCAAGGCAGGACAGCTTGGTGCCCGGATCTTTGAGGGGCCCTTCATCGATATCGGTCTCCCCGAAAGCTACGCAGCCGCTCAAACCTTGCTGGCTTAAGCGGACGTAGCTGCCCCTCGACATGGCCCATGGAGCATGCTTATCTCAGGTTAAGGTTGAAGTTTGGGAGCTTGCAAACTCATGGCGATGACAGTGGATCCGACTGAAAAGCTTGAGATTATGCGCACCATCAAGGTGACACTGGATCTCACAAGACGCCGGTTCGGAAGATTCGCCGCCCTTTGGGGCCTGACCATTTTGGCCTGCGTTCTTCTTGGAACCATCCTTGTTCTGGCAGCTGGAACTTCGCTCTTGCCGCAGATCATGTCGGGCCACCCGCCCAAAGCCGAGATGATCCTGCGTATATGGCCCATTTTCGCGTTGGGTTTACTGGGGCTGGTCCTGCTGGGAGCCATAGAGCAGGCCGCAGGTCTGCATGTCGCGTTGGAAGAGATAGCCGGCAGGCAGACAACCCTTGAGGAAAATATCAGATTCGGCCTCCGCAAGGCCCTGCCGACATTGGGCCTGACCCTCCTTCTAGGCCTCGCCTATCTGTGCGGACTGATCCTTCTGATCGTGCCAGGCATCATGATCTTAATTGCCCTGTCCGCGGCCCTTCCTGCAGCCCTGACTGAAAATCTCGGCATCGTCCAGGCCTTCCGCAGGAGCAGGGACCTCACTCGGAACAACCGCTGGCGCATCCTCGGTTTCTGGCTGGTTGTCGGGATCAGCATAGTGCTGGTGGAGTTAGTTTTGGCGATCCTGACCGGAGGCCTGACGCGGAATCCGGACAACTTAGGGACAGCCCTGATCGGGATTGCCCTAAGTCTTGCCGAAAGCATGGTCGTCTCCGCCCTCAGCATTTCGGGTATTGTGGCGCTCTACGCCGAACTCCGCCGGATTAGAGATCCCCAGGCCTAAACCGTTCGACGATCTCGACATGCAGCCCGCTGCTTGTCTTTTTGATCCTGGCGCGGACCCCATAGGCTGCGGCGATCACGTCGGGTGTTAAGGCCTCATTGGGTAGGCCGTCTGCCAGGGCATTTCCCTGCGACAGCACCAGCACTCGATCCGCAAACCGCGCAGCTAGGTTCAGGTCGTGCAGGGTCAGAACGACCCCACATCCCTGTGTCCGGGCCAAGGTCTGGAACAGGGCCAGGGCATCGAGCTGGTGACCCGGATCTAGCCCGGTCAGGGGTTCATCGGCCAGCAGCCATTCCGGCTGCCCCGCCAGGGCACGGGCGATCAAGACCCTGGCTCGCTCGCCCCCGGACAAGGTGGATACATCACGATCCGCAAGGTCAAGAGCGTCGGCGGATTTGAGGGCAGCCTCTATGTGCGCGGCGTCGTCGGCCGACAGCCCTCTCGCGCCGATAAAGGGCGTCCGTCCAAGACCCACTAGGATACGGGCCTCGACAGCCCAAGCGACTTCCGGGGTTTGGGGTAGGAAAGCAATGCGCTGGGCGCGGACGCGCGGTTTGAGATCCAGAACCCCTTGTTCACCTAGAAGGACCCTTCCCGTATCCGGACGTCTAAGCCCCGCCAAAATCCCCAGCAGGGTGGACTTCCCAGCACCATTTGGGCCCAGGACCACCGTGACCTTGCCAGGTTCCAGGACACCCGAAATACCGCCCAGCACCTTTCGCCCGGCGAAGGTCATAGCAACCTTTTCGAAGGACAGCTGGCTCATCCCAGCCTCCGCCGCATGGAGAGCAGCAGGGCCAGAAAGAAGGGACCGCCAAGCAGAGCCATCGCCACCCCCAGCTTTACCTCGGCCGCACCTGGGGTCAGGCGCACTGTAATATCTGCGGCCACGACCAAGACCGCACCACCAAGGGCGCTGGGGATCAGCAGGCCACCGGGCCGGGCACCCACCAGGGGCCGCAGCAGGTGAGGCACGATCAAGCCGACAAAACCGATGACACCCGTTACGGCAACACTTGCCCCAGCCGTCAGGGCGACACCCAGGGCCAGGATCAGGCGGGTTTGGCCAAGATTAATACCCAAGGACTTGGCCCCGATCTCGCCCAGGGTCAGGGCGTCCAGGGCGGGGGCCAGAGTCAAAAGCAGGATCATACCAGCCAGGATCAACGGCCCCGCTAGGGCCAGGTCGCCCATACTGCGATCAGTCAGGGCACCCATAAGCCAGGTGATGATCTCGTCCTTGGCCCAAGGATTGGGGGCCAAGCTCAAGGCCAAGGCGACACCAGCGGCGGCGAGGGTCTGTAAGATGACTCCGGAAAGTACAAAGGCCACAAGGCTCGAGCCATCCCCCGCCAGGGCGATCAACAGACCAACTGCAGAAAGCGCGCCGATCATGGCCGCAAGGGCGATGACCCAAGGCTGCTGGGCACCGGCCCCAAAGTAGAGGGTCAGGACCGCCCCAAAAGCCGCCATGGACGCGACGCCGAGGGCACCCGGATCGGCCAGAGGATTGCGGGTATATCCCTGCATGGCAGCGCCAGACATGCCTAGAGCTGCACCGATGGCTACAGCCAGAAGGGTCCTGGGCAGGCGCAGATCAAAGAGGATCGCCGCAAGTGGATTATGCGGCTGCAGCCAGACAGACAGCGGAACCCAGACCTTACCAGCCATGAGACTTACAGCGCTCAGTCCCAGAACGGCGGCGCAAAGTCCAAATAGGATGAGGCGTCTATGGATCATGCAAGGGCCGTCAGCGCCCGACGGCGGATGTTAGCTAGGACGCTGGCCGCTTCGATCAAAACCGGGCCGCCACAATAGGTCAGTCTTTGCGGCAGGGTGGCGCGGAACATGGCTGGCCCTATGCGGGCCAGGGCCGGATGACGCAAGAGGCGATCAGCCCAGTTGGGTGCACCCGCCCGGAGCTGTCCTGCCAAAAGCACCTGGGGCGGATTGGCGATCAGACGCTCCAGGGGCAAATCGCCAGTTTGGGTCAAACCATAGTCGGCCGCAGCGTTTTGAAAGCCAGTCCGGCGCAGCATTTCATCCATCAGGGTTCCAGGGGCGACGGCAAATCCACCGGTCTGGTAGACCAAAGCCCGTAGGGGGCGATCGCTGGGCCGCGGGGCAGCGGCAGCCAGGGCAAGCTCGACCTTCTGGCAAAGGGCTAGACCGCGCTCGGACCAGCCGATAGCGGCCGCCAAACGTCGCACCTGATCCTGGCTCACCGCGACCGAAGTGGGCAGATCAAAAGAGAGCTGGCGTAGACCACGACGTTTCAGCGCCGCGACGCTGGCCGGTGCCGCATAGGGCGAGGTCAGCACAAGGTCGGAATTAAGCAGCAGCACCTCTTCTGCGGTTCCATAGGTGAAGGGCAGGTGCAGGCCCGCCTCCCCCAGGCTCGAACTGGAGAGATCATGGGAATAGTGGCTGACGGCAGCAATCTGGCTAGGATCGGCCAGGGCATAGAGCATGACATCAAGGCAGGGGTTCAGAGACACGATCCGCTGCGGCCGCCTATCACGGCCAGCCATCAGACCAACCCCAGCGGCCAAGGCAGATCTTCGGGTCAAGTCAGGCGGTGGGATCATGGATCCATTATGACGGAAAACGGAGCCCTGGGCGACAGTGCCCTAGGCAGGCTCAACCGTAGGCAGCCGATACTGCCCGTCCAACAGGGCCGGGCGGGCGAAATAGGCGCGCATAAAGAGGGCAAAGGGCCCGGCCGGTGCAGGGAGCCAGTTGCTGGACTGGGCCTCTGCCGGGGGCTCATGGCTGATCCAGATGTCCAGGGACCCGTCTGCCCCATAGGTCAGGCCCGGCGTCCGATCCCCAATGGCATAGCGATGGATCGGGTTGTCTGCGAAGTAAAACTGCCCATCGGCGGTTCCCTCATAGAGGCTGAGGGACCAGAAACTGTCCACGGGGATCAGCTTGTCCGCAGGAAAGTGCAGGCGCCAAGCCTTGTTGCCATCATAAAGTCCCCGATGCTCGCCAAGGGCGCGCATATACATGGCCTCCACGGGCGGCAGGGCGGCGAGACCGCTGAGAGCCACCAGGGCCCGAAAGCCATAGCTTTGACCGAAATTTCCGAGCTCGGCCTTTGGATAGGTCCAGCCCTGGATAACCCCCGCCTTACCCGGCGCATAATGGTGAAGGGTCGACTGAGCCTTAGCGACGCCGGCCGCAATGGCCGCTGCCTCTTCCTCTGAAAACAGGGCGGGATCAAACCTGCCCTGGCCCAGGCTGAGCCTTGCAATACGAGATAACAGAGCATCGTCCGTGGCTGGGGGCGTGTTCGCGACCATTAAGGTGTCGGCGGCTTTGAAATAGGCTTGCCAGCTGTCTTTACGGCCCCCAAGCCTCGGCTCTGGTGGACAGGCCGGACCCTGGATCGAGAGGCCCGATTGAACAGCCCGAGCAGCCTCGAGATCATGAGGCCCATCCACCAGAATGCGCGCTAATGCCCAGACATGGTTGGTGGGCGATCTAACCGTTCCGGGGCCGCCACCTGGAGTATCAGGACCGATCAAGCGATAGGTCCCACCCTCTTTTCCGGTGGTGCGGGTACCGAGAATAGCGAAATTGTTGGTGTAAGCGTCCATAAGCGCGAGCGAGACATAGCGCTCCCCAGATGCTGGCAAGGTCAGGGTGACCGGCCCCCGGCTTAGGTCCAACTGAGCGCTGGAATAGAGGGTGTCATTATTCGGCGTGGTCACGGCTCGGGAGGTATGATCCGCCAAATCCCGTAGGTGGGTTAGCGTATTGATCCCGCCCCCAAAGGATCCAGTTCCTGTCCGGGTCGAGGCCACCTCAATGAGGGGCAAGGCATAGATCCAGGCCTCCCGCGCAGCTTCGCTCAGGGCGTTCAGGTGCTCATTGGACATGGTAGGCTCCCCTCCATTTTCGGTGGCTCAGATAGGGTTTAGCGGCTAGGTCACGGGAGAAGCAATGTCGATAGAACTTGGCCAAAGCACGAGGGAAGCCCAGACAAGGGCTTCAGTGCTTGCAGCCCAGAGCGCGGCGGGCCAAGTTCGCGCCGCATGAGTAATCCTGACTCCCCCGAAGACCTCTCCGTCCGCGCCCTGCTGAAACGGCGCGATTTTGTGTTGTTCTGGGCCGCCCGTATGGCCGCGACCCTTGGGGTTCAGATTCAAAGCGTCGCCCTAGGCTGGCAGATGTATTCCGTGGCCCGAGAGACCATGAGCGTCGCTCAATCGGCCTATTATGTCGGCATGATCGGCTTGGCTGCCTTTGTTCCGGTCTTCCTGCTGGCCCTACCGGCGGGTGAAGCCGCTGATCGCCACGATCGGCGGATCATCCTTTTATTCTGTTATCTGGGCGAAATCGCCACGGCGGTGATCCTCGCAGCTGCGGCGATTTTCCACTTCGCCAGCATTCCCTTGCTCTTGGCCCTGTCGGCCCTCTTCGGGGCCAGCCGCGCCTTTATGGGTCCAGCCTCAACGGCCATGGGCCCCATGCTGGTGCCAAAATATCTGCTGCCGAGGGCCATCGCCTGGAATTCTTTGGCATGGCAAAGCGGCTCGATTATCGGCCCAGCCCTGGGCGGCCTTTTGGTGGGGATTTCGGCTGGAGTCTCTTATTCCGTCACGACGGTCCTCTACGTCATCGCCGCCTTCTGTGTGTTCCTGGTGCGGGGCAATACCCAGCCCGTGGTTAATCCAGGGTCCCGTTGGGAGCTGATGAGGGAAGGTCTCAGCTATGTCTGGACCAACAAGATCGTGTTTGGCGCCATTTCCTTAGACCTGTTCGCTGTCCTGCTGGGTGGGGCCACAGCGCTGCTGCCCGTGTTTTCCCGCGACATCCTGCATGCCGGACCCCAGGGCTTTGGCATTTTGCGAGCTGGCCCTGCCATTGGTGCAACCCTTGTGGCTGCAAGCCTCGCCAGCTTCCCCATACGCCGCCATGCGGGGATGATCATGTTCGGCGGGGTCGCCTTGTTCGGGGCTGCGACCATCGTGTTCGGGATCTCGACATGGCTGCCTCTATCGGTTCTGGCCCTGGCGATTCTTGGGGCTGCCGACATGCTGAGCGTTTATGTCCGCCAGACTCTGGTGCAAATCGTCACCCCCGATCAGATGCGCGGCCGGGTGGCAGCAGTCTCATCCCTTTTCATCGGCGCGTCTAACGAACTGGGCGAATTTGAAAGTGGCGTGGTCGCCAGATTCCTGGGGCCTGTTGGGGCTGCTGTTTTTGGCGGCGTTGGTGCGTTGATCGTGACCGGGCTTTGGGCCAATCTGTTTCCGGCCTTGCGTAAGGCCGACAGGCTCGAATAGACGACTTCAGAAGCATTTTTTCAGGGAGATAATTTCATGGGCGCCCTTACTGGCAAGGTTGTTCTGGTTACCGGAGGCGGCAATGGCATTGGCCGCGACTGCGCACTAATCGCAGCGCAAGAAGGCGCCAAGGTCGTGGTCAACGATCTAGGCGGCGGACTAAAGGGCGAGGACGAAGGTTCCGCCAGCGCGGCCGAAATGGTGGCCCAGGAAATTCGCGCCGCCGGCGGCGAAGCCGTTTCGAACTCGGAAAGCGTCACCAGCCTCAAGGCTGTTGAAGGCATGGTCGAACAGGCCCGCGATACCTTTGGTGGCCTGCACGCCGTGATCAATCCAGCCGGGATCCTGCGGGACGTCATGTTCCACAAGATGAGCGAGCAGGACTGGGATCGCGTCATCGACGTGCACATGCGCGGCTCGTTCAACGTGGCCCGCGCCACAATCGACCTGTTCCGCGAACAGAACGACGGCGCCTACATGTTCTTCACTTCGACCTCAGGTCTGTTTGGCAATATCGGCCAGGCCAATTACGGCGCAGCCAAGATGGGCATTGCGGGCATGTCGCGGATCATCGCCATGGAAGGCGCACGCAACAATGTGCGGTCCAACTGCCTAGCCCCCGTCGCCTGGACCCGCATGACTCAGTCCGTGCCGGTCAAAGACGAAGCCGCCGTGGCCCGCCGGGCCGTGATGGCTGAGAAGATTCGCGCCGACCAACCAGCCCGTTTCTCCGTGGCCATGGTGGCACCTGCCGCCAGCCATGTGTCGGGCCAGATATTCGGCGCCTCGGGCGAAAACATCATCCTCTATTCCCAGCCGCGGCCCATCGAGACCGTGACCAAGGAAGCAGGTTGGACGGTGGAGACTATCCTTTCGGAAGCTGTTCCTGCCATGGCACCTAAGTTCTTCGACCTGAACCGGGCAGTCATGCCGGGCGCCCAGCCCGCCAAGACCAGCTGATAGACGACTATGGACGCCTGCGCAGGTTTAGAGCCTGTGTAGGCGCTCCCATTCTTCCCGGGTCAGCTCCCAATAGAGCGACCGACGCGAAGAGCCGTCAGGCTTGACGCTCTCCACCTCACCCATAGACTTAAAGCCAGCGCCCTCGATGGCCTTGGCTGACCGTACATTGTCCAGGGCCGCTGTCAGACCGATTAGCCGCAGCCCTAACACCTCGAACATCCAGCCGATGGATTGCGTAACCCCTTGTCGGCCACCACCGGAATTCTGCAGGTCCGCCCGTCGGGCCCCCGCCAACTCGCCGGAAGACCTCTCGGGCCAGATACTGAACCGGGAATAGCCCGACACAACGCCGTACTCATCCAGATTCACCGCCAAAATGCAGCGCCCTTGTCGTTGCAGGTCGGCGCTTTGCGCGACCCAACCGGCAATACTGTCATAGGAGATAGGTCGCGGCAGGTCATAGATTGGACCCGAAACCCGCTCATCGGACAACAGGGCGTAAAGACCCTCCACATGCTCAGGCCCAGCAACGATGCGCCCCGTCGCCGCGCGGACAGCAGCGATAATGGCGGCCTCCTCCTCTGGTGAGGCGGTGAGTACCGTAACCGGCGGCGCGCTCATGACCGGGCCAGGGCTATCAGGGCCTCGCCGGTCAGCCTGCGGGTGATCCACTCGGTTTTGGCGCTGGCCCCGAGGGCGTCATAGAAGGCGATGGACGGGGCGTTCCAGTCTAGGACCGACCACTCCAGCCGCCCCAGACCTTGGGCTTCGCAGCGCTGGGCCAGGGCGCGCAATAGGGCCTTACCGCCGCCCAGCCCTCTGGCCTCGGGAACCACAAACAGATCTTCCAGATAGATGCCATGTCGGCCCTGGAAGGTGGAATAGTTATAGAACCAGACAGCGAAACCGATGGGCGACCCGTCGGCCTCGGCGACGTCGCAGAACAGCCGGGGATTTGGCCCGAACAGGTCGCGGCTCACCTCAGCCGGGGTGATCTCCACCTCATGGGCGAGCTTTTCATACTCAGCGAGGGCGAAGATGAAGCCGTGAATGAGGTCGGCGTCTTCGGGGCCAGCGGGGCGGACAAGTACAGTCATTGCAAATTCGTTCCCTTGCAGGAGGTAGGCAGGCTAGCCAATCGTCTCTTCAGACACCGTCCAAAGCCGGTCAGCCGCCTCCGCATCCAGGGCGTGGGGCATGACGCCGGCGTTCGGCTCCTGGCCCCAGGGCAGGGCCTCCGCCAAGTTTTCCAGATAAAGTCCGCCGACGCCCTCCAGTTCTGAGCCTATGGCCGCCCAGACGCTGGTGGAGGCACCCTGGGCCGGGGTCTTGAAGCCCTGAGCGATGACGCCCTGATCATTCATCCAGCCCATGGCGATCATTTCTTCCCTGGGTAGGTGGCGCTGCAGGGGGGTCATAATGCCGCCAGGCATGACGGCGTTGGCGGTGACACCGAACTCAGAAAACCGCGCATTAAAGCCGACAGCGAACAGGGAATTGGCGGTCTTGGACTGACCGTAGGACTCCCACTTGTCGTAGGGGCGGGTACGGTAATGAATGTCGTCCCAGTTGATGCCGCTGCGCCGGTGGCCGATGGAGGACAGGCTGACCAGGCGGGCCGTGCGCCCCGCCGACTCGCCATTCATCAGAGCCCGGGCCAGACCAACGCTGAGTAGGAAGTGGCCGAAATGGTTGGTCCCCACCTGCATTTCCAAATCATTGGCAGTGTAGGTCTGCGGGCAGGCCATGACCCCGGCATTGTTGATCAGGGCGTGGAGCGGCTTATCTCCCCAGGCGCTGGCAAAGGCGGCGACCGAGGCCAAATCCGACAGATCAAGGGCGCCGACCCTGACCCGCTCCGCGCCGATCTGGGCGTTGATCTCGGCAGCGGCGTCGTCCCCCGCCTTACGATTACGCACGGCGATCATCACCTCGGCCCCAGCCGCAGCAAGGGCGCGGGTGGTTTCAATGCCAATCCCCGTCGCCCCGCCTGTGACAATCATCGTCCGCCCGGAAAGGTCATGCCCCTCTGCAATGTCTGCGGCGTCAGTGAAGGGGCTAAGGCCTGCAGTAATCCGGGTCATGGGGAGGTCCTAGGCTGAAGGGTTGGTTTGATACCAGGCGACGCCCTCAGCGTCCGTGGTCTTGATCATCTGGCCCCGGCTGATGAGGCAGTTGATATGGGCCAGGCTCTCGCCCGTCGCCATGCCCAGCACCCACTGATCAATCTTGCGGCGGAACAGGACGTGGAAGACGTCGACGGCCCGCTTGGGCTCAACGGCCAGCTTGGCCAGGCGATCAAGGCCCCGCTCATGGCCACCGATCAGGTGGTCGATCCGCGCGTGCAGACCATGGAAGGGATCGTTGTGGGCCGGCAGGACAAGGACGTCATCGGGAACCTGGGTCTTGATGCGGGCTAGGGAGGTCAGCCAATCGGTCAGGGGGTCACCCGCGGGCTCTGTGGGAAAGACCGACACATTGGACGATATCTTGGGCAGGATCTGATCGCCACTGATCAAGAGTTTCAGGTCGGGACAATAGAGGCAGGCGTGCTCAGGCGAATGGCCTGAGCCGACGACAATCTTCCAGTCGTGGGCACCGATCCGGACGTCATCACCGTCGGTCAGCCGATGGAAGCTGTCCGGCAAGGCATGGAGCCCACGACCGAAGCCACCGAACTTGGCCTTGTAATTCTCCAGGGCGTCCTCATCCCAGCCAGCGGCCTTGTAGAATTCGATGGCGTCATCGGGGGCTTCACGACCGGTGTCAGCGGCCAGCGACCGGCACATGAGAAATTCCAGCCGGGTGATCCACAGGCGACAATCGAATTTTCGGGTGATCCAGCCAGCCATGCCGATATGGTCTGGGTGCATGTGCGTCACGAAGACCCGCGTGACCTTCAGGCCCGCCAGAGGCCCAGCAAAGGCCTTTCGCCAAGCCTGCTGGGTATCTGAGCCACCCATGCCGGTATCGACAATGGCCCAGCCGCCATCTTCCTCAATAGCCCAGACATTGATGAATGACAGGGCACCGCCCAGGGGCATGCGCAGCCATTTCACCCCCGGTGCCACATCAATGGCTTCACCGGTTTTGGGACCGCCTTCAAAGGGGTAGGTCAGCTTTGGGCGCGGCGACTCGGGGATCGGATCTTCAAAGCCGTCGCGCATGCGCGTCCTCCTTCTGATTGCTCCCTATTGTCGACTGTCAGGGCCTTGGGATCAAACATACATTGCTAGGAATGCAAACTCATTCAGCACGGGTTCACGGGGCGCTTGCTCTAAGGCGGCCCTAGGGCTTATGCACGCTCAAAGGAACACACTCAGGAGAGACCAGATTATGAGGCTACCAGGACTCGGCATAGCTGCCGCCCTCATCATCGCCGCGCTGATACCCGTCGCAGTGATGTCCGCACCCAAGGCACCAGAGGGTATATCGGAAGCCGCCCGCAAAGTAGGTATGGCAGAAGCGCCGGCCATAGCGCAGGCTGCTGGTATTACCTGCAATATCACCGACGCGCGCTTTGTCGGCAAATCTGCTGACCCAAAGACCAAGATTTCCACCTCCTATTACGAAGTCGACTGCGACCAAGGCTTGGGCTTCGTGCTCTCAGCGGCCACGGGTGCCAAGCCGACCGCCTTCACCTGTATCGAGGCCAATACCCCTCAGCCGGATGGAAAACCTGCTAGCCTGCCGTGCAAGCTGCCCGGCAATGCGGACCCCAAGGCTGACCTCGCCCCCTTGCTGGCCAAGGCCGGTGTGACCTGTACACCTGAGGCTACCCGGGGCATCGGGCAAAGCGCGAAGGCCACCTTCCTTGAAATCGCCTGCCAGGGCGGAACGGGCTATGTGATGCAGGCTGGAGCGCCCGCCAATCCAGACTCGGCGACCTTAGCCAGCGACTGCCTGCTTTATGATAACTCCGATGGCAACATTAAGTGCACCCTTCACGATAAGGCCTATCGCCTAGCTGTGATGGACCCCTATATCGCGGCGGCCAACAATGGCTGCGTAGCCAAGGACAAGCGCTACATCGGTATGTCCCAGGGCGGTTCCACCTATTACGAAGCCGCCTGTAACGATGGTAAGGGCTATATCTACAGGGTGGATAAGGGCGTTCTGGCTTCGGCCACTGTTTGCGAAAAGGCCGCCATGCTGCTCGGCGGTTGCGAACTGACCAACGCCAAGGAAGCTGAAACCGCCCAAGCTGGCCTCTATACTAAGCTTTCCCAAAAGGCTGGCTTTGACTGTAAAGTGGCAAAGTATGCCCTCTTCCCGTCACCGGCCGGTAAGGACGTCGTCGAACTCTCCTGCTCCAACCGTCCTGATGGTGGCGTCGGTATCTTCGGCGGCCCCAATGACAAGTCGGTGGTTGTTGACTGCGCCCATGCCCCGATTGCTGGCTATCGCTGCAGCTTCACCCCTGACACAGTCAGCAACGGACTGCTGACGGCGGACCTGAAGAAACAGGGCAAGGACACCTGCCAAGTCTCCAAGTCCCGCCTGGTCGGCAAGAGCGTCAAGGGCACGACCTTCATTGAAGTCGCCTGCTCTGACGGGCTGAAGGGCTATGTCATCGAGTACAGCCCTGAACCGATCGCAACGGTCGGCGTTGTCAGCTGCGCCTTCACCAAGGACTGCAAGCTGCCTGGCAACACCTGATCCCAAAGATCACCCTAAATACGAAAGGCCCGCAGATCGCTCTGCGGGCCTTTTTCTTTTTCAGGATGTGGAACAGCGCTTAGATCGCGGCTTCAATGAACTTCGGCCCCGGCTCCGTCATGGCCCGGGCGAAGGCGGCCTCGAACTGTTCCGCGGTTTCGCAACGCACAGCATCTACGCCCATGCCCTTGGCCATCGACACCCAGTCGATCCTAGGGTCGCCGAGATCTAAGAGTTTGCTGGCCGAAGGTCCTGGATTACCCGACCCTGTCCTGCCCATTTCGATATTGAGAATCCGGTAGCTGTGGTTGGCGAAGACCACGACGGTGACGTCCAGGTTTTCCCGAGCCATGGTCCAAAGGGACTGAACTGTGTACATCCCAGCACCATCACCGCTAAGCGCCACCACCTTCTGATCTGGCCTGGCGACCGCGGCACCGATGGCCAGGGGCATGGCGATACCGATGGCACCCCCGGTCAGGGCCAGCACCTCATGGGGTGCGGCGGTGAGGCAAGGTACGGCGACAGCGCCGCCTGAGGTGACAGCGTCATCACAGATGATCGCGCCTTCCGGCAGGTGCCGGGCAATGGACTGACCGCAGGCCTGGGGGGTCAGGCCACCAGTCGGGGCAGCCTCGGGTCGACGCAGGGGCTGGACCTTACCGCTCTCAGGGGCCCCCAGGGCATCGGCCAGGACCTGAAGGCCAATCGCTGCGTCCTCGCTGCGGGTGCAGAGGGTCAAGGTCTCGCAGCCCTCTGGGACCAGCACGCTCGGCCGATCGGGATAGGCGAAGAATGCCACCGGCATGGTGGTCCCCGCATAAACCATCAAGTCGACGCCCTCGAGATCGGCCAGGGCCGCCTCGCCGAAATACTGCATACGGCCGGGCACAAACACCCCGGCACCTCGCGCCTGACGAGAAACGAAGGTGTCGGCTAGAACCCGAATTCCATGCGCTTGAAGTCGACTGGCCTGGGCTAGGGCTGCCTCGCGGCAGGCTTGGCCACCGATCAGCAGGACGGGCTTCTTGGCCGCGCGCAGGGACTTGGCGACCGCATCAACAGTGTCACCGCTGGGCGCTGCACGGGTCGGAACCTCAGCCTTAGCTGGACCAATCTTGGTTTCGGTCCAGGCGGCGTCAGCGGGCAGGATCAGGCTGACAGGGCCGCCGGGCGATCCATAGCTGGCGGTAATGGCTTCGGCGGTTGTGGCAGCCACCGTGTCAGCGGTGTCGGCTGACTTCTGCCAAATAGAGTTTGGCCTCACCAGGGTGGGAATGTCGGAATTGAGCGGAGCGTCATACTGCCGGTGGTAGGTGGCATGATCACCGATCACATTGACGATGGGCGTATAGGCACGGCGGGCATTGTGCAGGTTGGCCAGGCCATTGCCATAACCCGGTCCCAGGTGCAGCAGGGTGCAGGCGGGAATGTCTGCCATGCGGCCATAACCATCGGCCGCGCCGGTCGCCACGCCCTCAAACAGGCAAAGCACGGGCCGCATGGTCGGCTGGCGGTCGAGGGCTGCAACGAACTGCATCTCGCTGGTGCCAGGGTTGGCGAAACAGGCGGTGACGCCATTGGTCACCAGGGTTTCGATCAGGGCGTCTGCGCCATTCATGCAATGCGGGCCTCCCAACCCATATTCTTTCTTCCCGGGCTAAGCCTGGGGGAATTCCATCACGCCCGGCCCTGGGGCCTGGGCAAAAAGATCAGCTACCGCCTGTGCCCGCAGGTTCCGCGCCAGGGATTGGGCAATATAACCTTTGTCGGTGATTTCCCCGGCATTGGCATCGGGTGGACTGTCGAGGACCAGGGCGCGGACGATCTTGCCACCCGATCCCTTAGCCGCGGCATTGTGGCGCTCCACGCCGACGCGCACCGCCGCCTCGATCACACTTAGGTCAAAGCCAGGCTTTGGATAGAACAGCAGGCCGACATTCTCCTGGCCCTCGCCGCAGACCACCGCATCGGTCACAGGGTCGCCGACTGCGCCAACTGCCGAAATCCGTAGTTCGCCCACAGACACAAACGTCCCACTAGCCAGTTTGAAGTTCTCTGACAGCCGTCCATCAAAGGCCAGGCCCTGCTCGGGATCAGAGGCATCAATCCAGCGAGCCGCGTCACCCAGGCGATAGAAGCCGTCTTCGTCAAACGCCGCAGCAGAGACCTCTGGCAGCCCCAGATAGCCAGGGGTGATCTGCGGGCCCTTGACCCGAAATTCCAACCGGTCGCCCTCAGGTGCCAGCTTTACCGAAGTGCCCGGCACCGGCAGGCCCATCATGCCCATCCGGGCATTGGGCCAGTGGACATTGGCCGCCGTCGGGCCAGTCTCTGTGGCACCATAGCCACTACCAAAGCTGATCCGCTCGCCAATGGTGGCCACAGCGACGGCCTGGATCCGGTCGCCGATTTCCTGGGATAGGTTGGCCCCACCGTACTGCAGCACCCGCACTCGGGCGAAAAAGGTTCGGGCCAGATCTGCGTCCTGCTCCAGGGCGCTGACGAACAGCATCCAGCCGGCGGGGACCATGTT
>CAITHQ010000236.1 GCA_903892305.1 uncultured Alphaproteobacteria bacterium | reverse complement strand
TGGCGGACCTGGTTCAAGAAACCGGGGCCACAGATATTTTCTTCAATGCCCTATTTGAACCCAAGACCTTTCAGCGAGATCGCGATCTCGCCGAACATTTGCGTGAGAGGAATTGCAAAGCCCACAGGTTCAATGGTGGCCACCTACTCGGGCCAGATCTTCCACTGACCAAGACTGGCGGCGGCTACAGCGTCTTTACCCCCTATTGGCGGGCGGCACGCGGGCACATCGACGTTGGTATGCATGTTCCCGCGCCAGATACCCTTGGGCGGCCCGAGCGCTGGCCGGCCTCAGAGGCCTTGGCCTCCTGGGCCCTGCATCCATCAAACCCTGATTGGTCGTCCGGCTTTTCAGATTGGACCCCCGGGGAAGCCGCTGCAGCCCATCGCCTCACCGACTTCGTCGACCTAGGCCTCTCAACCTATAGCCAGGATCGAGACATCCCATCCGTGGTGGGCACCTCCTGCCTGTCGCCGCATCTGGCGTTTGGCGAAATCAGTCCAAAGACCTGTTGGCGGGCAGCCGTCTCAGCCACCCACCGCGCCACCGTGCCAGAGGTGCAGGCCGAAAAATTCCTCGCAGAACTTGGATGGCGGGAGTTCAACACCCAGATCGCAAGCCGTCATGAAGACCTGGCCCTGGTTAATTTCAACAGGACTTTTGATCGCTTTACCTGGCGGGAGGATCCTGACGGGTTTCGAGCCTGGACCCGGGGAGAGACGGGCTATCCGATCGTGGATGCGGGCATGCGACAGCTCTGGAAAACGGGATGGATGCATAACCGAGTCCGTATGGTCGTTGCCTCCTTCCTGACCAAGCACTTGATGATCGATTGGCGGCTGGGAGAACAGTGGTTCTGGGACACACTTGTGGACGCCGATCTGGCTTCCAATCCTGGAAATTGGCAATGGGTTGCTGGTTCAGGCGCCGACGCAGCACCCTATTTCAGAATTTTCAGCCCCATGGCCCAGGGCGCGAAATTTGATCCGGCTGGCCATTATGTCAGTCGATGGGTTCCTGAATTGCGCCGTCTGCCAGCAAAGCTGATTCACAGCCCTTGGCTGGCACCACAAGAAATCCTGTCCCGCGCCAATGTTAGGCTTGGCTTCGACTATCCAGTCCCAATCGTCGACCATGACTTCGCCCGAAAGCGTGCCTTGGGGGGCTATGCCGGGCTGAAAGGTTCCTAACCCTGCACGCTCAGTGCAGATCATCTGAAGAGATAAATCTGTAATTTTCAATATTTAGGCAGATGGCCTCCCTGAGAGAGCCCCCAAGGACCGGTCAGTAATCCAGCAAAACTATCAGCCTCAGCACTTTTTCTGATACCTCTAATTCAAGCGTCGGATTCGGAGACTGATGGGCAATGGCAAGCGACCTGGACACAGATACTGCGCAGGCCCATGCCATGTTCCGGTCCTTCGATGGCATGGAAGGTGTTCCCGACCTTGCTGCCCTTCCTCAGCGCAAACGAACGCTCCAGGATGTCTTTGGCGCCGTCTATCCGGGCGTTATCGTCGCTCTGACCATTGGCACTGCGGCGACCTGGCTGTCACAGCACTATGGCGCGCCGGTCATGCTGTTCTCATTACTGATCGGCATGGCCTTTCACTTCCTCCACGAGGAAGGCCGCTGCGTCGCTGGCATCGAATTTTCGTCGAAAGCCATCTTGCGACTCGGCGTCGCGCTTTTGGGAGCCAGGGTCACAGCAGCGCAAATCATCAGCCTTGGCCCGGCACCCATTTTGATGGTGATTGGAGGCGTGGTTTCTACAGTGGGGCTAGGCCTTTTACTGGCGCCCCGTCTTGGGCGGTCGCGCGCATTTGGCGTCTTATCAGGGGGGGCAGTTGCGATCTGTGGTGCCTCTGCAGCCTTGGCCATCGCCTCCGTCTTACCCAGAACCAAGGATAGCGAGCGGGACACAATTCTGACCGTCGTCACCGTAACCGCACTGTCTACGGTCGCAATGATCCTTTACCCAATCCTCGCGCACAAGCTGGGGCTGACCGACAGCCAGGCAGGCGTTTTTCTAGGGGGCACCATTCACGATGTGGCCCAGGTGGTGGGTGCCGGTGTGTCGTTTTCGCCGGCGGCGGGAGACGTTGCGACCTATGTAAAGCTTCTGCGGGTGGCCATGCTGGCCCCGGTGGTCTTTGGCATCTCAATTGTCGCGGCAAGGTCCTCAGCCGGAGCTGGCGCGGGAAAAATCCCAATGCCGCCTATGTTTCTGATTGGGTTCGCCGCCCTGGTAGCCGTGAACAGCCTGGGCTTCATTCCCAAGCCCGTCGGCGCTTTTACCAAGGATTTTTCCAGCTGGTGCTTGGTCACAGCCATTGCAGCACTGGGCATGAAGACATCGTTCAAAGACGTTGCCGCTGTAGGCTGGCGGCCCATTGCCATGATGGTCGCAGAAACGGCTTGGATTTGCGTGTTTGTCTTGACCGCAGTCTTGTTATCGCGATGAGAAATGGATCGGCCTGCATCCGCACTTAGCGCGATTATCGTTGCCACATTTAGCCAGGATCGTTCAAGACAGAGGAGCGGTGGGCGTCGCGCACCAAGGCTCGCACGGCAGTGCGGCACTCAGCCGCCAATGGCAAGAAATCCGCACGCCGAAGGATGTCTGCAGAGACCACCACCCCATTACGGCCCACACGTAGACAATAACCATCCATCACCAGTTGGTTCACCCGCCGCCTAACCGTTTCATAGGATAGCCCGAGGGAATCGGCGATCCGCAACACGCTGATCGGACGTCGTTCGGAATCGAGACATACGCCGTCGGCAGCGGTGCATTCGCTTAGCGCCCAGGCCGGAAGATGGTGCACATTGGCCCGTACGATGGCCAGAAAAACGACGCCGTTCAGCACATCACCGCCGAAGACGTTCAGCAATCCTGACGTCAGTCTCAGAAAGAGGTCAGCCGCCAACTGTAACGCTTGGTTCTGCGCCACACTGTCTTTTTCGAGCGATTTTTCAGACTGAATTTGCAAGGGAGGGAACCACAAAGTGACTCACTCACTCTGGTGTAATGGCCTCTGTGCGCCTTGATCTAAGTCATTTTCATTTGACAACACGCCTCTGCTCTAAGGCTTGGCGGCAGACTCCCAAGCTCGAAATTCGGGAATTTCCAGAAGGCGCCCCGCGTATGACGCCGCCTGCCCGTCCACATCTCCAGCCTTGTTCAAGTCGATCTGGTAGGTGCGGAAACGAGTCGCAACGGGGGTGAAGAAAGCGTCGGCAATGCTCCAGTCACCCAAAAGGTATGGACCGCCGGTCTCTGCCAACAGTGACCGCCAAATCTGAACAATGCGGGCGACATTATCCTGGCAGGCTTCAGAAATGTCTTTGGCGAAGGGCGCTGCGCGCAGGTCCATAGGGCACTCCGAGCGCAAGGCGCCAAATCCAGAATGCATTTCGGCAGCAGCAGACCGGCCTAGCGCCCTCAAGGCTAAATCTTGGGGCCATAGGCGCGCCTCTGGGAAACGGTCGTTCAGAAATTCGCAGATGGCGAGGGAGTCAACGATTTGCAGGCCTTCAGTCTTTAGAACCGGCACCAGCCCTGATGGGGAATGCGGCAGGATCGCTGCCCGGGTCATATTATCTTCCTGCCGAAGCTGGATAAGGGTCTCGGTAAAATCTGCCCCTGTCCGCTTCAAAACTAACCAAGGACGCAAGGACCAAGTCGACCAAGCGTGAGTTCCAATCACCAATTCCATCTTCATGCCCGCAGATTCATTGCCTCAGAGGCCTCACGCCTATTGGCGAAGGCACAAAACCACCGTCTACTAGGCAAAACAAATAAAAGCTCAGAGAGGAAACTGCGAATGTCCGAGGCTTCCGCCCCGGCCCCAAATGGTGCCGCGATATCCGACGGAAATTTAGCTTCAGAAGATGCCCCGACCGTTCCATTGGTTTCAGCGTCCTACCGGCGCTATGCGCTGGTCGTCTTGCTTGCCGTCTACACAGTCAATTTTCTGGACAGGCAGGTGGTGACCATTCTGGCGGAGCCGATCAAGAACGAACTGCATATCCACGATTGGCAGATCGGATTGATGACGGGGTTCGCTTTCGCCGTCTTCTACACCTTTCTCGGACTCCCGATTGCGCGACTTGCTGAGTCTTTTAATCGGGTCTGGATCATTGCCGCATCCCTGACGGTCTGGAGCGGTTTCACCATCGCTTGCGGAAACGCGGCAAACTTCGTTCAGTTGATACTCGCGCGGGTTGGCGTGGGGGTTGGGGAAGCCGGTTGCACCCCCACATCCCACTCACTCATCACCGACTATGTCCCGAAGGACAAACGCGCTTCAGCTCTTGCCTTCTTTTCGATTGGTACGCCACTGGGCGGTCTGTTGGGAACCACTCTAGGCGGGGTTATGTCCGATGCCTGGGGATGGCGCATCGCCTTTCTGATGGCTGGCATCCCCGGTTTGATTCTCACCGTCATCGTTCTGGCGACGATGAAAGAGCCCCGCAAGCAGATCGCTGCCGATGCTGTTCGACACGTCCCCGGCAAGGGGCATTTCGGGACAACTCTCAAATACCTGTCGCAAAAGCGAACCTTTTGGTTTGTGTCCTTTGCGGCCGCGACTCAGGCCTTCATCGGCTATGGTAATGGCCCCTTTGTGGCGTCCTTCTATTTCCGAAATCATGCGGCTGAAGTCGCGCAGATGGCAGCGCACTTCGGTTTGAAATCTGCTGGATTTTTGGGCCTAGCCCTCGGTCTTCTGGGTGGTATTGCTGGCATTGCCTCCAGCTGGATCGGCGGTTGGCTGGCAGATCGTGCCGCCAAACGCGATCTGCGGGCTTATATGAGCGTCCCAGCTATGGCCGCTATCATTTCGCCGATCTTCGCTTGGGGGGTCTATCTCAATCCGACTGCGGTCGGTGCCTTAGCTATGATGCTGATCCCAGGTCTTTTGGGCTCGCTTTGGTATGGCCCCGTCTATGCTTCTGGTCAGGGTTTAGTGCCGCCTCACATGCGCGCAACGGCAGCCTCTTTGCTGCTTTTCATTATCAATCTGGTTGGTCTTGGACTGGGCCCTCTCGCGGTTGGTGCCCTCTCCGACTTCCTGGCGGGTCCAATGCATATGGGCTCTGCCGATGGCGTTCGCTGGGCGTTGATCGCCTCATCATCCTGCACCCTCATTGCAGCTTTTCTTTTCTGGCAAGCGCGTAAGACAATTCGCGAGGAGATGGTCAGCTAACACTTTGAATTTGGACATTGCCCTTACCCAAAGGCATCCCCTATCAGAAACGACGGTTCGCGATCTGCCCGAGATTTGGGCATTCTAGAGACGATTTGAAAAAAGGACGGCTCCATTGAGCGACACGACAGGCCAATCGGCAAAAGGTCTGGAGGCTGAAGACAGCTGGGCTCGCCGTTATCGGTGGCCCCTGATTTTTGGTGGTCCAATTTTGATTATTCTGGCTGGCATATACCTAGCTATGACTGGGGGGCGCTACGAGGCGACAGACGACGCCTATGTGGATATTGCCAAGGCCCCGGTCGCTGCCAGCGTGGCTGGGCGTGTTGTCGAGGTTTATGTAAAAGAAAATCAGTCTGTTAAGGCGGGGCAACCCCTCTTTAAGTTGGATAGTCGGGACTCTCAAGTCGGCGCAGCCCAGGCTCAGGCGCAATACGCGCAGGCACTTCTTCAGGTTCGAAACCTGAAAGCCACCTATGGCCGGGAATTGGCCAACCTAGACGCCGTAAGGGCGACAGCGGCCTTCACGGCACGGGAAGCGACACGCCAAAGAGATCTCGCCACAGCAGGTGTCTCATCTCAAGCTCAAGCCGCAGAGGCGGGCCATGCGGCTCAGCTTGCCGCCGATGCGGTCAAGATCGCTGAGCAGACGACTTCGGCAGCGCGGGCGAATCTGAACGGTGACCCAAACCTTCCGCCCGAGAGTCAGCCCGCGGCCATGGCGGCACGGGCGCAATTGGACAAGGCCAAGCTGATCCAATCCTACAGCGTCGTGATCGCTCCTGTGGCCGGGACGGTGACCCGGGTTGAGCAGCTACAGCCTGGTGCCTATGTGAACGCAGCTCAGACAGTCTTCTGGCTTGTCTCGGGCCAGGCTTGGATCGATGCGAATTTCAAAGAAAGTCAGCTCGCCAAAATGAAGATCGGGCAGCCGGCTGAAATCAAGGTGGACGCTTATGCCCAGGGAAAACTGAAGGGTCACGTCGCCAGCTTCAGCCCCGCTACCGGGCAGGCCTTTTCCCCGATCCCCGCACAAAATGCCACGGGCAATTGGGTCAAGGTGATCCAGCGTCTGCCCGTCCGGATTGAATTTGACGCGCCCCCACCGGCCATGGCGGGCCGTGGAGGCTTGTCTGCACAGGTCAAGGTCGACTTGCGCCCTGCGTCGGCCACACGTTAGCCACATGAAGTCGACCAAGTGCCTCTTGGCCACATCGCTTATCCTTAGTCTTGGGGGGTGTGCGACGGTTGGGCCAAACTATATCGCCCCAGCTGCGCCGACCGCCCCGTCGTTTTCTATGGTTGGAGATGCAAAACCTACGTCCCTGCAGTTATCGGCTGAAAACAGCCCTGCAGGCGCTTGGTGGACTGCGCTGAGATCCCCAAAATTGGATCAGGTCATCCGTTTGGGTCTTGAGGGAAATCCCACCCTAGCTGAAGCCAATGCGACCCTAAGCCGGGCCCAGGCTCAGACGGCCGCAGCCCAAGGTGCCATGGAGCCACAGGTCAATGCTGAAGCTTCGCCCATGCGCGAGCGGATAAATACCCAGTCCTTTGGCTTTGTCGGCTTCCCGAGCCCAACGATTAATCTCTACTCCATCGGCGGAACGGTCTCTTACGACCTTGATCTGTTTGGAGGGAAGAGGCGCACGCTTGAGACCGCTAAGGCGCGGGCCGAAGCTGAACGTCACCGCGTGGACGCGGCCTATCTTGCCCTAACCGGCAACATCGCCTTTCAAGCTCTGAAGATCGCCTATCTGCGCGCGCAGAGGGATGCCTTAGACGCGGTGATCGCGGACGATCAACGCACCGTAGAAATGCTGAAAAAAGCCGAAGACGCAGGGGGCTCAGGGGCGACCGCTGTCGCCAGCGGCTATGGACTTTTAGCCAAGGATCAGGGCCTGCGCCCCACCCTGACCCGTGACATCAGCGCCGCGCGTCATCAACTGGCCTATCTGGTTGGCAAGTCCCCGGCGGAGTGGTCACCGCCTGATTTTGATGTCTCGGACTTCAACCCCCCGACAGCTATTCCCGTCAGCCTGCCTTCAAGCTTGGTACGCCAAAGGCCCGACATTCTGGCAGCCGATGCGGAACTGCATGCCGCCACGGCTCAAATTGGAGTCGCAACAGCTGATTTATTCCCCGACGTGAAGTTAAGTGCGAGCCTACTCCAAGGCTCAATAGAGCCAGGGACCCTGCTGAACTATAGTTCCAGTGGCTGGAACCTCATTGCAGGCTTGACTGCGCCGGTCTTTAACGGTGGCCGGCTTCAAGCCAATAAGTCGGCCGCGATTGAAAACGCAAAGGCGGCAGACGCCCGCTATCGTAGCACGGTGCTGCGCGCCTTTTTGCAAGTTGCGGATTCCTTGAGCGCCCTTGGCCAGGACGATATTTCCCTTGAATCTGCACATATGTTTGAGCTGGTCGCCCAGGCGAACTTGAAGGATGCGCAATCGGCCTATGACCTTGGTGGCGGGCCGAACATCGCCGTGGCCAATGCGCGCAAAGAGGTCAATCGCGCCCGTCGGAGCACCTTAGAGATTGAAGGGCGGCGGGCCGCAGACCTTGTGGAGTTGATGACCGCGACAGCTACACGCTGGTCGCCTTCACAGACAGGGTCCTAGGCTTGCGCATCGGCTACCTGGCCTGTGCAGAAGTCCTGCCAGGAGCCGTTAAACGGCGACCAGACGCTTTCGAACATGACCAGGAGGTCGCGGCCATCAGGCCCGCCTTGGAGGCCTGTGGCGTTGACCTTGTCGAAATCGACTGGCGTCTCTGCGATCCTACTGAATTTGACCTGCTTTGGGTGCGGACCACCTGGGACTATGTCCGGCGGGAGGCCGAATTCTTGGCGTTTCTCGCCCGGGCGCAGGAGGCGACACGGGTGGAAAATTCCCTGGAAGTTATCGCCTGGAACCTCTCGAAGCGCTATCTGAGGGGGCTTATTGATAAGGGCCTGCCGGTCATTCCCTCCCTGTTTGTGGAAAAGGCCACGCCTTTAGGCGAGGTGTTTGACGCTTTAGGGGTTGATGAAATTGTCCTAAAGCCCGTGATTGGTGCGGGAGGATTTGGACAGTCCAGGCTGCATCTAAAGGACCTAGACCCCAGGGCCGAAATGTCGGCCGAGCTTTTTGCGCAACCTCTCATCCCCGAGATTTGTACCTTCGGTGAGATCTCAATGATCTTCGTCGACGGTGAATTTTCCCACGCCCTTCGGAAGACCCCGATCGCGGGCGAGTACCGTATTCAAGTGATTCACGGGGGCAAAAATCAGCCCTATCAGCCGTCAACTGGCGAAATCGCGATCGCAAAATCCTTTGTAGATTCCCTACCCGCACCGGCATTGGCATGCCGCGTGGACCTGGTCCCTCATGGTGAGGGTCTCTTGCTGATGGAGTTGGAAGCGATAGAACCCCATCTTTTTCCAGAGTTTGGTCCAGACCTTGGCCCTCTCGTGGCCAAGGCCTGCCTAAATCGGTCTTTAACTTCCGCAGCTTAATAATCCAGATTGCAAATGCGCATTGAAGCATTGGATCGGGAGACCCCCATGACCCGCGTCGCAGGTTACGCACGTAGCACCTCAGATCATTTCGAACCTGAAAACGATCTGGACCCAACGGCACAGAGGCGGCTACGCGGTCATCTCGAGCAGATTGACTATACGGCCTTTGCCTCAAACAAAGAGATTTTGGCGTCCATTTTGGGCAGGGCGGAACTCTCGAAAATGCAGCACCTCGCTGTGGCGGCGGCGCATGCACGGGGTATTTGGGTCAAGGCGGCAATCTCCATGACCGAAACCGGTGGGACAATCACGCCGCAACAGGCTGTCAAGCTCGCGGAGCTTCGCCACTCCTTCGATGAACTCTCCGCAGCCTACGAGGCCCTGCGACGCATGATCGAGCGGGGCTATGTGTTTTATTCCCCGACAGCCTAGCGGCTTTTTCCCTTTAGAGGGCATCATCTAAAGGGATAGAAAGGGATCTAACTCAAAGCATTAGAGCGTATTCCGATATCCGGCAGGGCCTTATCGGAACATGCTCTAGGGCCTATTTTGCATCATCGTAAAAGTTCGCCACATCTGCCTTCATCTGCTTAAGGGCATCGGGGTTCAGATAGACCATGTGCCCCGAGGGGTAATAGGCAAAGCGCACATTGCCCTTCAGGCTGGGCGCAAGTTGCATGTGGGACACGTCATATTCCGTCCCAAAGAACGGCGTAGCCATGTCGTAAAGGCCGTTGAGTGAATAGAGTTTCAGCTTCGGGTTTTGCCGCATGGCGACCGAAAGATCCTGGGCCGTGTTGGCCACCTGAGCCGGTCTGTTTGACCCCGGCGCCTTATGCTTCCAGTCCCATGCCTGATTAATGCCGGGACCCGACGGGAAATAGTTCAAGTCGGTGGTGAAGCCGAGATCTCGCTCTAGGTAGTCGTGGATCGTCGCCGTGTACGGACCCGACACTTGAACGTCAGAGGCGTCATATTCTGGATCCTCACCGGCGGCGTCCACATCAATGGCGGTAAAGCGACTGTCATAGCGCCCCACGGTGAGACGCTGATCTCGCAGCAGTTCCTTTCGGAAGCGCGACAGGTCCACTCTCAGGTTCGCCCTAATTAGGAAGTCCACCGAAAGCCCTGTGTAATTCGACATTTGCTGGGCGACCGACAGCTTTTCAGCGTCAGAAATGTCACTCCCCTTAGCGAGGGCCGCAACATAGGCCCCGTTTGCGAAGTCACGGACCTCCTTGAGGAAGGCCGTCAGGTCTGCAGGCTTCTGAGCGAGCTTATTGTGATAGGCCGCCGTCGCCGCATAGCTCGGCAGATAGGTCTGGTAGATATGATCAAACCCACTGTCGCGAACGCCATAGTTCAGAATTGAGGAGAGGATTAGAACTCCGTTTAGCGCCACTCCACGATCCTGCAGGGCATAGGCCAAACCAGCAGACCGCGTGGTCCCATAGCTTTCCCCGAAGATGAATTTGGGCGAATTCCAGCGATGGTTGATGGTGATATAGCGGATAATCGCTTTGGCGAAGGCGTCGATGTCTTGGTCCACGCCCCAAAATGTCTTGCCCGGGGTGTCACCCAACGGCCGCGAATACCCAGCTCCAATGGCATCGAGAAAGACCAGATCGCTCTTGTCCAAAAGGCTTTCGTTGTTATTCACCCGCTGGAACGGCGGTGAGCTTGCGGGATTGGGCGCATTGGTGAGCACGCGAACCGGTCCAAAAGACCCCATGTGCAGCCAATAGCTCGAAGATCCTGGCCCACCATTGTAGAGGAAGGTCACAGGTCGTTCGGCCTCACCCTTAGCCCGGTCGACGACATAGGCGGCATAGAACATGCTGGCAATCGGCTTGCCCTCATCATCCCGCAAAGTCAGGGTCCCGGCCGTGGCCGTATAGGGAATGGTCTGGCCATTGATTGTCACCGTGTGGCGACTGGTCTTTGCGGCCTCGACCACCGGAGCCTTGGCATAGTCTGCTTCTGAGACTTTCGCCGGCCCCTTTTCCGCCGCCTCGGGTTTCTTCACCTCTGGAGCAGATTGAGCAAAACTCGCCGGGGCCTGCGCCAACAGGCTGACACTGGCAAAGAGGCCCAAAAGAGTACGGTGCATATGTCGCTCCCAGTTTTGATCAAGCGCTGCGCCGCCCGATCCCAAGTTCAGACTTGAACCTGCTCAGCGGCTGCTGCCAAGGTCTTTCAAACAAGAAAGTCGGAGAGAAACGCAAATGGATGCGCTGGACTTTACCGGGCAGGCCGTCCTGGTCGTGGGTGGATCAAGCGGTATTGGCAATGGCGTCGCCCATGGCTTCCTAAAACAGGGTGCAAAGGTCCATGTGTGGGGAACGCGGCCGACTGCAGGCGACTATGCTGACGTCGTAGGCTCCGACCTGACCGGCCTGATCTATGACAGCGTTGATGTCGCAGACCGCACCCAGATCACCGATAGCGCGTCTAAAATCGCAAACCTCGATGTTCTGATCCTTTGCCAAGGAACGGTGGTCTATCGGCGGGGTGAATTCGAGCCAGACGGGTGGGATCGAGTCATGGCCGTAAATCTCGATAGCCTGATGGACTGCGCCCGGGTCTTCCATGATCGACTGGCGACGGCTCGCGGCTCCATCATCATTGTCAGCTCAGTATCGGGCTTCCAGTCGAACCGCGGGAACCCGGCCTATGCCGCCTCTAAGGCAGGCGCTGTCAGCCTGACCAAGACCTTGGGAGAGGCCTGGGCGCGGGATGGCATCCGCGTCAACGGCTTGGCCCCTGGCCTGGTGGCCACAAAGCTCACAGCGGTCACCACCGAAAACCCTCAACGCTTACAAGGTGCCCTGCGCGCCATTCCCATTGGCCGAATGGGCACGCCAGAAGACATGGCTGGTGCCGCACTGTTCCTGGCCTCACCTCTGGCAGCCTACGTGGCCGGCCAGACCTTGATTGTAGACGGAGGCCTAAGCCTGTCATGACCCTAAGCCGCTCACTTAAAGGATCAATCGCTCTAGTCACCGGCGCAGGATCGGGAATGGGTGCCGCGACGGCTAAGGTCTTCGCTGAAGAAGGTGCCCACGTCGCTGTAACGGACTATGACCACGAAGCCGCTGAGACTGTCGCAAAGACCCTCGTTGCACGCGGCTTTTCGGCCGTCGCCTGGAAGCTGGATGTTACAGCCCCTGATCAGATCGCAGCGGTCTTGGATGAGGTTACGGCCCGCTTCGGTGGGCTGGATATTGTGATCAACAATGCGGGGGTCTCAGCCTTTGCCGCCATCGATTCCAAGACCTATGACGCCGTCTGGGCCAAGGCCTTGGCGGTCATGCTCACCGCCCACCAGCAGGTTATCCGCAGCGCACTGCCCTATTTGCGGAAATCGGCGGCACCCAGGATCGTCAACATCGCCTCTACAGAAGCCCTGGGCGCAACCTCGCGCGACAGTCCCTATGCCGCAGCTAAGGCCGGGGTTCTGGGTCTGACCCGAGCCTTAGCTGTTGAACTGGGTCCAGAGGGCATAACCGTCAATTGCATTTGCCCTGGCCCCATACTGACCAGCATGACTGAGAACGTGCCCGAGGCGGACCGCGCGACCTTCGCCAGGCGCAGAACCGCCCTCCGACGCTATGGCGCGCCGGAGGAAGTCGCTCACATCACTGTCAGCCTCTGCCTGCCGGCCGCCAGCTATATTACTGGGGCCATCATTCCGGTTGACGGCGGCCTGATGGCGCGAAACGCTTAAGCGACGGCCTCAACCCGGCCGTGAACGCGGGCCTTAGGGAAGATGCGAAGGAAGTTCTCAGCGTAGAACTTCTCCTTCACGGTCTCGCTACGTCCTTCTAGAGCCGCTTCGAACCGGCCGATCGGATTGCGGCCGCCTTCGATGTGCGGATAGTCGCTGGAGAACAGATAGAGGTCGGGATTGGACTGATCGATAAAGTTACCGACCTCTTCAAAGACAAAGGGCGTGAAGGCGAGTTGCTGGGTGATCTGTTCCGACGGAATCCGTGACAGGCCCTGAAGGTTGGCGTCGTTTCGGCTCCAGTGCTTCACAACCCAGTCCAGACGCCGAATCATTTCGGGAACCCATCCAGCGCCTAACTCGACCGCGGCACCCCGTAGCCCAGGATGGCGGTGCAGAACCCCATCCAGCACCATCATGGTCAGGAACTGCTCTGGGCCCTCGTGCAGCAGGGCGACGTCCTTGGTGCGGAGATTTTCACCGCCGCCCAGCCAGTCCTTGGTCGGCGGACGGCCATTGTTCATCCAGGCCTTGGCCAGTTGCAGGGGCGCGCCGCCCACATGTAGAACAAATGGCAATCCACTTTCCGCCAGCTTGGCCCAGAAAGGATCGAGATCCACATGTCCTGGCGAGCGGTCACCACAGGGACGATGGGGAATCCAAACCGCCTCAAGACCCTTGGCGAGGATGAAGTCCAGCTCGGCAATCGCCAATTCAGGATCATCCAGCGGAACGACGCCAACACCCATTAAGCGATCATCCGAAGCGCAGAAGTCCGCCATGTGTCGGTTGTGAGCGCGGGTCGCGCCGTAGCGCAGGCGGGATTCCAACTTAGTGCTCGGCGAAAAGGGCATGCGAAGACTATGGGTTGCAAACACCAGCTGCTTCTTAAAGCCAAGCAGGTCCATGGCCTTAGTCCGATCTGAGGACTCAAAGGCACCTAGCGCCTGAATTTCCTTAGATTTCTCAATCAATGCGTCACCGAGGGCGATCTGGGCAGCGACATGCTCAGGGCTATGGTGGCCGCCCTGATCCATAATCACGGCGACTTCCTCGTCAGTGACGATGGAGGCCGAATAACTGACCTCAGGAATCTCATCGCGCAGGCCAGGATCGGCATAACGCTTCAGAAAATCCGGAAGCTCCATGATGTGGCTGTCGGCATCATAAAAGGCCCGGTGGCTCGGCGCATAAGGCATGATCGTCTCCCAAACTCGCATTTTTCTGCGATTGAGAGATATATTGCCTCAAGGCTGGGAAGCCGTCACCCCCACATCGACCAGGGCGCGGAACCGGTGAACTGGCGCAGGCATCTTAGAGTCCGCGCCCTTCACACTGCGCCATATGACCTCGTTCAACTGCCCCACGGGGGCCTTATCCTCATCGTCGAAATCCATTTTGGCGCTGGCCGCGGCACCCCAGGCGGTGGAAAGGTTCTTTGCGAAGAGATCAACCTGAGCTGGAAGGGCCGTAAACGGAGTCAGGTCCGGCTTGTCGGAAAAGGCAGCGTAGAGTGGGGTCGCCGCCGCATCGTACTGGCTCATGGGCGGAAGCCCGAGCAGGAGCTCGATGCTCCGAACCATTGAGCTCGTGGAATAGAGGGTCGAGTCCAGGGTCCCACGGCGGATATAGGGGCTGACCGCCAGGGCTACCGTACGCCGAGCGTCCACATGGTCTGCGCCGTCCTGAGCATCGTCCTCAACTACGAAGATCGCGGTGGTCGCCCAGTATTTGGAGTGGCTGACCCGATCGATCAACTGCCCCAGGGCCCAGTCATTATCAGCCACCATGGCCACCGGCGTGAAGGCACCGGCCTTGGTTCCACGGGTATGGTCTTCACCCATGGACATGACCACAAAGTTGGGCAGCTTGGACGCAGGGTCGGAGCTATCAAAATTGGCCTCGAACTTATCGAATTCCTTCAGGAAAACCGTCAGATTGTCCCGATCTCGCGCTTCGAAGCCCATATAGTCCTTGGCCACATGGCCGATCAGACCATCGACGCCCTCAGCTGCGTCCATCGTCCCGCCCTCGCTGACCCGCGCGGCGTATTCGCCATAGCTGCGATAGGTCAGGCCCTTCCGGCGCGCCAGATCCCAGATATGTCCAGCGGCGGGAACATAAGCCGGCGCAGGGTTGGACTTTGAATGACCGCCATAGGTCGCGGGCCACCACTTTTCATTGAAGTCCGTCGCATAGGCCGAGTTCGACCAGGAGTGCCCGTCAACACTGACCTCGCCATCGGCATAGAAATTGTCGAAGGTGGCAAACTGTGTCGCCAAGGCATGGGCATTGGGCGTGACTTGCGCCCCGAAAATCGTCAGCCGCGGATCGCCATTTCCCTTGGGCAGATCACCCAGAACCTGATCATAGGTCCG
>CAITHQ010000235.1 GCA_903892305.1 uncultured Alphaproteobacteria bacterium | reverse complement strand
TCTATCGTGCCCTTGCCCAGCATGGGGGCTATGAGCAGATCGACATTCTCTCAGCCGACGCTATCGGCGGCGACGTGCTGTCGACGGATTTGTTTCCAACGGAGACGCCGAGCGTGCGCCTCGCAGGGGCTGGATTGCTGGCGACGGACGGCGCTGCAGCCGGTGGAACCCTATTCCGGGGTCAGGCCGATCTCTCCGAACTGGCCTGGAACCGCCGCCGGACCTTGGGAGACAAAGCCTTCAGCCTGGTAGGTCTCATCCACACCCTGGCACCGCCGGCCATGCGTCAGGACATCGCCACGGCCGCCCTGGCACCTGTCCAGGACTGGGACGCCCTGATCTGCACCTCGCCCTCCGTACAGGCGGCCATGACCAACATGTTTGATGGTTTGGCCGAGCATCTCAAGGAACGGCTGGGGGCTGTAAGCTCCCCACGACCCCGCCTTCCGGTAATCCCTCTTGGGGTGGACGGCGCACGGTTTGCCGCAATCTCTCAGGATAAGGCCGCCAGGGCCCGTCTGCGCGCCGACCTCAAGGTTCCCGACGATGAAGTTCTGGTCATCTGGGTGGGACGGCTGTCCTTTTTTGAGAAGGCCTTTCCCCAGCCCATGTTCCGGGCCGTGGAAGAGGCTGCGGCCCTTTGTGGCCAGAAACTGCACTTTGCCCTGGCGGGGTGGTTTCCCAATGGCGACCAGGACCATGCTAGATATGTCCAGGCGGCCCGAGCCTACTGCCCTAGCGTGTCGGTAACCTTCGTCGATGGAAATCGGGCCGATCTGGTGTCGGACCTCTGGGCAGCCGGGGACATTTTTGTATCCCTGGTGGACAATATCCAGGAAACCTTCGGCATTACCCCCGTTGAGGCCATGGCCGCAGGCTTGCCGGCCGTGATCAGCGATTGGGATGGCTATCGGTTCACGGTCCGCGATGGGCAGGAAGGATTTCTGATCCCCACCCTAGGCGGGCAGTCTGGGCTATTTGGTGAGCTCTTGGCAGCCCGGCACGGGGTCGGCCAAGAGACCTATCAGAGCTATGTGGGGGCCTTGGCCTCCCATACGGCGGTGCATGTGGGCAAGGCGGCTCGGGCGATCGCCGATCTCGCCACCAACCCAGACCTGCGTCGGACCCTGGGGGCGGCGGGACAGGCCAGGGTGCGCGACACATTTGATTGGCCAGTGGTGATCGGCGAACTCAATAAACTCTTTGCGCACCTGACCGAGGTGCGGGCCGCCACAGAAACGCCGCCGCCGCCTGGCGCTCGTATCAATCCTGTGCGTGACGATCCCTATGCAGATTTCGCCGGTTTCGCATCACGGGTCATCAGCTTTGACACCCGGCTATCCCTGCGGCCCGGTATCAGTGCCGCCGATCTGGATCGCGCCGCTGCCACAGAGTTGGACAATATGTTCCAAAAGTGGAGGGCCCCCATCGCCGACGCACGCACAATCCTGGCCTACCTGCAGGCGTCAGGCCCCAGCCTTGCCAAGGACCTGCTGCTACTCTTTCCCATTCCCCAAAGGCGCGGGGCTATGATGACCCTATCCTGGATGGCAAAGTTGGGCATGATCGACTGGTTAGACGGCTGACAGGTCGCTCTAACCCAGCTAGAACCCCCGCACAGCAGGCCCGGTAGCTCAGCAGGATAGAGCAGCGCTTTCCTAAAGCGAAGGTCGGGGGTTCGAGTCCCTCCCGGGCCGCCAGGCAGTCGCGGCAATCCGTCTCTTCTCAGGCATGCCCCCGCCGAACCCCCGTAAAGCCGGGGGGTTCGGCGACCCAAACCGTCATTCCGCAGCCTCCCCCAGCCCCAAACTCAGGCCCAATTCGCCCCGAAATCCGGGCCCGTCTCCGGGCATCAAAATCCGTGACGGTTTCCCTGTTATTGCCTGTAACAGGGAAAATGATGATGTTTTCGGGTGCCCAATTTCGCCGGGCAAAGCCCGTGATGTCGCCTAACCTGCGGTTTTTACGTTAGAAATTGAGCGGATGAGTGCGGGAATTCGCCCGGAAATAGCAGGGAATTTTAGTCGCGAATAACAGGGAAAATATTCGACAGATCAGGGAAGCAATTCCCTCGGAACAGGGATCATTTCCGCGAATTATTCAGCCGCGCGAAAGAGACGCCAGCCAGGCAATCTGATCAGCCCATGACAGCGGCATGGTGGACTTGAGGAACCTGCGCAGGGTCAATTCAGGCGGCAGTTCGCCGGTAAGGATCCGCCTCTGGATGTCCGGCGCCATCAGGGCCAATCGACAGACCAGACGATCATGTTGGGTCGCCGGCGCACTCGCCGTCCTCAACTCGTCAGGTTCCGAAAGCGGTGAAGCCTTCAAGGCAAGGAGGTCAGAGTGCGCGCGCCGCAGGGCCTGGACCAGCCCCGGGTTGATCTTGCGCTCTGCCTTCTCTGTCGCGCCGCCGCAAATGGAAGTGCGGCCACCCCGGAGCTGCAGACGCTGGGGCAGGACCAACCGGATAGAACCCCGGGCGCCCTGATCTGCTACTGCCTCTTCACTATCGAGTAGGGCCCGGCGAACCTTGGTCAGGGCAAGATCGGATTGATGGTCGGGCAGCAGGTAATTGGCATTGACCACCAACTGGGTTTCGTCGGCCCGCAGTTCGACGCGGGATACGGCGTGCTGCAGCTCCGCGACCTCGATGTCAGTTCGGCCACTGATCCGGATGAGGAGCCTGACCAGGAAAGCTTCGACCGCAGGCGCCGACACTCTACGGATCGCCTCGTCTGAATCTCCAGCGCGTGCTCCACGTTGCAGGTCCATGGCAATGTAGTAGCGATGCAGCTTGCCGCCCTTGCCGTAGGAAAAGCTGGGGCTGAGTGATCGACCGAGGCTATCAAACAGCCGTCCCTTCAACGGACCGGCAATGGCGCGGGTAGGGCGCGCCCTGCGCTGAGCCGCCCTGGATGTCATCAGCGCCGCAACCGCGTCAAAAGTCTCCCGCGGAACAATCGCCGTGTGCTCACCGGGAAAGGACTGATC
>CAITHQ010000234.1 GCA_903892305.1 uncultured Alphaproteobacteria bacterium | reverse complement strand
GGCGGTGGATTCACCCGTACAGGCATCTGCACCATCGTCGACATGGACAGCCTTGAGATCGAGGTGGATGTGAACGAGGCCTATATCGGTCGGGTCTCCCCCGGCCAGAAGGTCGAAGCCATTCTCGATGCCTATCCGGACAAGGTCATTCCGGCCCATGTGATCGCGACCATTCCGACGGCCAGCCGTGACAAGGCGACCGTGCGCGTCCGGATCGCCTTTGACTCCCGGGATGTGAACATACTTCCCGAAATGGGCGTGAAGGTCACGTTCCTCGACAAACGCACTTGAATTGACCCTGCAGGATAATCCGATGAGCGCCCTGATCCAGCTGAACAAAGTCGTCAAGAACTACAGGCGTGGCAAGGAAGGCATTGCCATATTCGATGGTCTGACCATGGGAATCGAGGAGGGTGATTTCGTCGCCATCATGGGCCCCTCAGGCTCGGGCAAGACTACGCTGCTCAACCTTCTGGGCGGAACGGACCGTTGCGATGGCGGCGAAATCTGGTTCGATAACGAGCGGATCGACGGCTATTCCGAAGGGCAGCTGGCGGCCTGGCGAGCCCGCAGTGTCGGCTTCATCTTCCAGTTCTATAACCTCATGCCGGTGCTGACCGCGGCGCAGAATGTCGAATTGCCGCTGATGCTGACCAAGCTGTCCCCAAAGAAGCGGCGGGACAATGTTGAGACGGCCCTGAAGATTGTCGAGCTCTCAGACCGCGCCAAACACAAACCCAAAGAACTTTCCGGTGGTCAGCAGCAGCGTGTAGCCATTGCCCGGGCCATCGTGTCAGACCCCAAGCTGATCCTCGCCGATGAGCCCACCGGTGACCTGGATCGCGCTACGGCCAATGACATCCTGCGGACCCTGCAATTGCTGAACAAGGAACTGGGCAAGACCATTGTGATGGTCACCCACGACCCTGAGGCCGCCCGGTTCGCCACTCGGACCCTGCATCTGGATAAGGGCCGCTTTGTCGAGGCGATGGCATGAACGACTTCGATCTCGTTCGGAAGAACCTGTTTCGAAAACCGCTCAGGACCATCCTGCTGACGGTCTCGATCTTCATGGCCTTCCTGATTTTCGGAATGCTCACCAGCCTTAATGTGGCGCTGGATGCGGCGTCCGAGACCGGAACTTCGGGCAACAGACTTATTGTCTCCAACAAGATCAACTTTACCCAGCCCCTGCCGATTTCCTACCTCAACAGGGTTGCCACCATCAAAGGCGTGACCGGCGTCACCCACCAGAGCTGGTTCGGGGCTTATTACCGGGACCAGCGTCAGGGGTTTTTCCCCGGATTTTACGTTGATCCTGAAACCTATCTTGCGCTCTACGGCGATCAGGTGAAGCTGACCGAGCCCGAGAAGAAGGCCTTCATGTCGGAAAGGACCGGGGTGCTGGTCGGTAAATCCCTGGCTGATCGCTACGGCTGGAAGCTGGGTCAGACTATTCCCATCAGCTCCAACATCTATGTGAAGCCCGATGGTGGCAGGACCTGGGACATGAAGGTCACGGGCATCTTCACGGGCGCCAAGCCCACGGACTCCACGGCTGCGATCTATTTTCACTATGATTATGTCAATGAAACCCGGACCTTCGGTCGGGATACAATCGGCAATATCGCTGTAGGCACGGCGTCTCCAGAATTGAACGACGCTATCGCCAAGGCCATAGATGCAAGCTTTGCCAACTCCTCGGCAGAGACCTCTACGGTGGATGAAAAGACCTTTGCCCGGGCCTTCCTGAAGCAGGCCGGGGACCTTAATTTCATTGTGACCATGGTGGTGGCCGCCGCCTTCACAGCCATTCTGATGATCGTCAGCACGACCCTGGTCTCGGCCATGCGGGAGCGGACCAAGGAAATTGGCGTCATGAAGACCCT
>CAITHQ010000233.1 GCA_903892305.1 uncultured Alphaproteobacteria bacterium | reverse complement strand
TGGATGGTCGCCAAGTTGGCCGGAGTGGTTTTCTTGATTGGCTGGCACCATTTCCTGGGCGCAGCGCGCAAGAGGTTCGCCGCGGGTAAGAACACCCGCAGTTCCAAGTTCTGGCGGGCGACCAATGAACTGCCATTCATCGCCGCGATCATCATGGTCTTGGCCGTGACTACTGAGTTCGGAGGCTAACTCCGGTGGGGCAAGGTACAAAAAAGGCCCCGGTCCTTAAAGGATCAGAGCCTCTTTGAGGTCACAGGTTTAGCCCAGCCAGGCGGTGGGCCAGTCGTGGCGATTGGTATTCTAGACAGAAATGTCCAGGTTATTGCCCTGGGCTGGGTCAAGCGGCGGTGCCAGTTCAGCTGGGGCCGCCTGAGCATCTGCGGCGGCGTTCTGGGCGAGAATTTCATCAATGGTGGGTGTCAGGCTCGGCCCCGCATAGGCGGAGGAGGGGCTGGCTGCGGATATGCTGAAGGACATGGATAGCTCCCATCGGATAGGTTTAATAGGATGAGATTAGCCGGTCGCACTTAAGGGTTTGTTAGGACATATGGCTAAGGGCTGTTCACCATGGTCCTGCCCGCCTTGACGCAGAGCCGCGCATATGGTTTGCGTCGCTCATGCGTCGTTCTGCGGCGTACCCCGCCTTTTTTCCGGACCGCGCGCTCTCCATTGAGCCTGACGCAGCCCGGCCCCAAAAACACCGGACGCCTGTCGTCCAACAACCGTTTCATCGCCCCGCCTTGAGGAACCGCCTCGGGTTGCGGGCCAGTGCCTAAGAGAAAATATCATGGAAGACGAAAACCCCGGCGACGTGATTGAGACGCTCATCGAGCCGGCCACAGAAGATCAGGTAGACGACGCTGGGCTTGATGCGGAGGAGGATGAAGCCTCTGAGGTGTCTGCAGCCATAGCCGCTATGGGCCTGACCCGGATGTCCCTTCAGGAGCTGAAGGATAAGTCCCCTGCAGACCTTTTGGCCTTCGCTGAAACCCTGGAAATCGAAAACGCCAACTCCATGCGTAAGCAGGACATGATGTTTGCGATCCTCAAGGTCCTGGCAGAAGAAGGCGTAGAGATTTTCGGATCCGGGACCTTGGAAGTGGTGCAGGACGGTTTTGGGTTCCTGCGCTCACCGGAAGCCAACTATCTGCCCGGCCCTGACGATATCTATGTCAGCCCCTCGCAAATTCGGAAGTTTGGTCTACGCACCGGCGATACGGTGGATGGGGCTGTCCGCGCCCCCCGGGAGGGCGAGCGCTATTTCGCCTTGGTCAAGGTGGACCTTACCAATTTCGAGAATCCAGAAAATGTCCGCCACAAGGTGTTGTTCGATAATCTGACGCCGCTCTATCCCGATGAGCGCCTGAAGATGGAGATCGATGATCCCACCTTGAAGGACCGGTCGGGCCGGGTGATCGACATTGTCGCCCCCTTGGGCAAGGGTCAGCGCTGCCTGATCACTGCGCCACCGCGGGTGGGTAAGACCGTGATGTTGCAGAACATCGCCAAATCCATCGAGACCAACCACCCTGAAATCTATCTTATCGTTCTGCTGATTGACGAGCGCCCCGAAGAAGTCACTGACATGCGCCGCACAGTGCGGGGCGAGGTTGTGTCTTCAACCTTCGATGAGCCGGCAACCCGCCACGTCCAGGTGGCTGAAATGGTTATCGAAAAGGCCAAACGCCTGGTGGAACACAAGCGTGATGTTGTCATCCTGCTGGATTCTGTCACTCGTCTGGGTCGCGCTTACAACACGGTGGTGCCGTCCTCGGGCAAGGTGCTCACCGGGGGTGTGGATGCCAATGCCCTGCAGCGGCCCAAGCGCTTCTTCGGCGCGGCGCGCAATATCGAAGAGGGCGGATCCCTGACGATTATCGCCACCGCGCTGATCGACACCGGTAGCCGGATGGACGAAGTGATCTTCGAAGAGTTCAAGGGCACCGGAAACTCGGAAATCATTCTGGACCGCAAGGTCGCTGATAAGCGGGTTTATCCTGCCATCGACGTCATCAAGTCCGGCACCCGCAAGGAAGAGCTTATCACACCCAAGGAACACCTGCAGAAGACCTACATTCTGCGGCGCATCCTCGGGCCCATGGGCTCTCAGGATGCCATTGAGTTCCTGCTCGATAAGCTCAAGTCCTCGAAGAACAATGATGAATTCTTCCAGTCGATGAACACCTAGGGGGTCGGCAGGACCCCCTCTAGATCTGCCAAGCCATTGATATTAGGGGTGTTTCACGTGAAACACCCCTTTTGTTATGGGATGAGCAAGCTGGCGCCGGTGGTCTTGCGGGATTCCAGGGCCTCGTGGGCAAGCCGGGCGTCGGCGAGGCCAAAGGTCTGGCCGATCTCGATCTTCACCTGCCCAGTTTCAATCATCTGGAACAAGGCGTCCGCGCTATCATCTAGGTCAGCTGTCGTCGCCACATAGTCAAACAGGGTGGGGCGGGTCAGATAGAGCGACCCCATCCGCGACAGGCGACCGGGCTCAATTGCAGGGGCGGGCCCTGACGCATTGCCATAGCTAACGAACAGGCCGCGTCGAGCCAAGCTGCCCAGGGTACCTTCAAAAGTTGAAGCGCCGACCGAGTCATAGGCCACGGGGACACCTAGGCCGCCGGTGATCTTTCGCACTTCGGCGGCGACATCCTGGTGATCATAAAAGATCACATGGTCGGCCCCGAGTGCGCGGGCCAACTGAGCCTTAGCCTCAGATCCGACAGTGGCAATTACATTTGCGCCAATGGCCTTGGCCCACTGGACCATAATCTGGCCAACGCCGCCGGCTGCAGCATGGATCAAGGTAAACTGACCAGCCTTCAGGGGATAGCAGCGACGGAGTAGGAACTCAGCCGTCATACCCTTGAGGAGAGCCGCTGCGGCTGTGGTCAACTCGACACCTGCAGGCACTTTTACCGCTCGCTCGGCATTGACCACGTGAAACTCGGCATAGGCACCGATTGGGCCAGAGGCATAGGCCACGCGATCACCGGTCTTGAACCGAGTGACGCCTTCACCCACGGCCTCAACATGGCCAGCACCCTCCATCCCTAATCCCGAGGGGAGCTTGATCGGATAGAGGCCGGTGCGGTGGTAGGTGTCGATGAAGTTGATGCCGATCGCAGCCTGGGCCACCAGGATCTCGCCGGGCTTTGGCGTAGGCTTGGGCAGGTCGACGAGCTTGAGGACGTCTGGGCCACCGAGGGCTTCGATTTGAATGGCGCGCATGGGTCAGCCGATCTTTGCTGGGTTGAATGAGAGGTCCCGTTTATGGATGAGATTGGAACACATCAACCCGGCTGACGTCTTGATCTTTAGAGCTTCGCCCACAAGGGTGGTGCGGCTAAGGTTCCCGTGGTCGACAATTGGGGCTAGCTATGGCCCGCCAACCCCCGTCATAACGCAATCTCCAAGTCAGGAAGCGCCGCCATGAAGATGACCGTGGAAATCGATTGTACCCCCGAAGAAGCCCGGGCCTTTATGGGGCTTCCGGATGTGTCGGGGCTTAACGCTAAAATGGTCGATGAAATGCAAAACCGCATGACAGAGAACATGGCGCGGCTCTCTCCCGATGAGCTGATGAAAAGCTGGAGCGCCTTTGGCGTTGGAGCCCAGGAGCAGTTCCGCAAACTGATGACCCAGGCTGTGGACATGGGGATGAGCGCGACCCGACCGAAATGACCACAACGATTTTTGCCCTGTCCACGGCGCCGGGGCGTGGGGCTGTGGCTGTGTTGCGGGTTTCGGGGCCCAGGGCCAAGGCGACCCTTAAGGCTTTGGCTGGGACCTGTCCCGCACCACGTCGGGCCTCCGTCCGGTCTTTGGCGGATCGGCAGGGGCGAGAGATTGACAGCGCCCTGGTGCTCTGGCTCCCGGGCCCTGGCACCTATACTGGCGAGGACAGCGTAGAGTTTCACGTGCACGGCGGTGTCGCGGTGGTTAACGCCTTGGTCGAGGCCCTGCTGGGTCAGGGCTTAGAGCCCGCTGAGCCCGGGGCCTTCACCCGCCGTGCTTTCGAGAACGGCAAGCTAGACCTGGCCCAGGCCGAGGCTGTCGCCGACCTGATCGATGCAGAAACGGAGGGACAGCGCCGTCAGGCTCTTTCCCAGTTAGGGGGAGCTCTGGGTCGCATTCACTTGGCCTGGCGCGAAGAGCTCGTTGAGGTGCTGGCCCTCCTGGAAGCGGCTGTGGATTTCCCAGATGAAGAGGTTCCCTCTGATGTGGCAGACCGTTCCCGGCCTGGCCTGGAGCGCCTAGCGGCCCAGTTGCATCTGGCGCTTGCAGATGCCCAGCGGGGGGTGGCGGTGCGGGAAGGCTATAAGATTGCGCTGATTGGGGCCCCTAATAGCGGAAAGAGTACGCTTTTGAACGCCCTAGCCGGGCGCGACGCAGCGATTGTCACGGCAGCACCGGGAACAACCCGTGACATTATCGAAGTCCAAATGGTCCTGGGTGGCTATAAGGTCGTGATCGCCGACACGGCGGGGCTGCGGGAGGCGGCGGACGAGATCGAGGCCGAGGGTGTTCGGCGCGGGATGGTCTGGGCGGCGGAGGCCGATCTGCGGCTCTGGGTGGCTGATGGATCCCTAGAGCATGGCTTGCCGGCCCCTGAGGGGGTGAGGGCAGGGGATGTCTGTGTGATCAATAAGGCTGATCTTCCGGCTGGTGGTCAAACCCCCGTAGCGATCCAGGAGGCGGCGGCCTTTTCCCTTGAGGTCCACCGGATCAGCGCCCGAAGGGGTGAGGATCTAGGCGCGCTTTTGAGCGCCTTGACCGGACGGGTGGTTGAGCAATTGGGATCAGGCAGCCCGCCGACGGCCACCCGGCTGCGGCACGCCCGTCTCCTCCAGGAGGCTTATGACCGGGTTGTCAGTGCACTTGAGCAGACAGAAGCCCCCGAGCTCGCGGCGGAAGATGTCCGTCTTGCAGCCCGCGCCCTCGATCGGATCACTGGGGCGATCCATCCCGAAGACGTGCTGGATCGGGTGTTTTCCAGTTTTTGTATTGGCAAATAGGGCCCATCGCGACCTTGGACCACATGTTTCACGTGAAACACCTGACTGGGTGCGCTATAGCCACCGCCCTTACTCGACCCGCAAATGAGTGTGACGGCTAGGCCAATGAACTCTTGGGATGTCATTGTTATCGGCGGCGGCCATGCGGGCTGCGAAGCGGCGGCGGCGTCTGCCCGCTTTGGCGCGCGCACCCTGCTACTGACCCACAAGCTGGAAACCATTGGCGAGATGAGCTGCAACCCGGCCATTGGTGGGCTGGGTAAGGGCCATCTGGTCCGGGAAATCGACGCCCTCGATGGCGTCATGGGCCGTCTGGCCGATCAGTCTGGCATCCAGTTTCGCATGCTCAACCGCTCAAAGGGCGCGGCGGTCCGAGGCCCGCGGTCGCAGATCGACCGCAAGCTCTACCGGCAGGCCATGCAGGCAGAGCTTGCCGCAACCCCGAACCTGACCATCATCGCCGATGCGGTAGAGGACCTGGTGGTGACCGACGGGGTCCTTCAGGGGGTGGTCGGTGCCAAGGGCGATGTCTATCCGACCGGGCGGGTGGTTCTCACCACAGGCACCTTCCTCAAAGGCATTATACATTTAGGTGATCAGCGCATCCCGGCTGGGCGGATTGGCGAGGCTCCGGCCATCGGACTTTCCGACCGGCTTTACAGCCTGGGCCTGTCCATGGGGCGGCTGAAAACGGGAACACCGGCCCGCCTGGACGGTAAGTCCATAGCGTGGGACCGGCTGGAAATGCAGGCAGCGGACCCCGATCCCGTGCCGTTTTCCTTCCTGACGTCGAAGATTACCGTTCCACAGATCGCCTGCGGCATTACCCACACCACTGAGCAAACCCACGCCATTATTGCGGCCAGACTGACAGAGTCGGCGGTCTATGGGGGCCGGATAAGCGGTCGCGGACCGCGCTATTGCCCCTCAATCGAAGACAAGGTCGTGCGGTTTGCTGACAAGACCAGCCATCAGATCTTCCTAGAGCCGGAAGGCCTGGATGACGACACCGTCTATCCCAACGGGGTGTCCACCTCGGTCTCGGCCGAAACCCAGGACTTGTTTCTCCGCACCATTCCCGGTCTCGAGGCTGTTCAGGTCAAGAAGTACGGCTATGCCATAGAATACGATTATGTGGACCCCCGGGAGCTGGACCCGACCCTAGAGGTCAAGCGCCTGCGCGGCCTCTATCTTGCTGGGCAGATCAACGGCACTACGGGCTATGAAGAGGCAGCTGCCCAGGGTTTGGCGGCGGGTCTCAACGCGGCACGCGCTGCGGCCGGCTCTGCTCCGGCGGTGTTCGGCCGCGATCAGGCCTATATCGGTGTGATGATCGACGATCTGGTGACCCGGGGGGGTGACCGAGCCCTATCGCATGTTCACCAGCCGGGCGGAGTTCCGTCTGAGCCTACGGGCGGATAATGCCGATCAGCGTCTCACCGACCTGGGGCTGGCCATGGGCAGCGTAGGT
>CAITHQ010000232.1 GCA_903892305.1 uncultured Alphaproteobacteria bacterium | reverse complement strand
TGCGCCGAACCCTTGATGCGCCGGTTTGGCGTCACCTCAAGCCTGCGGGCTTCCTTTGCCATCTATAATACCGAAGCCGAGGTCGACGCTTTTGTCGATGCTCTCAATCGCGCCCAAGCCTTCTTCGCCTGAGATTCCCATGGATGATGCAACGCCCTCCGTTACGCCCCTGTCCCAGACCGAACTGGACAAACTGACCGATCTTTTGATCGAGAAGTTCAAAACGGTCTTTGATCCAGAGATTCCCGTGGATATTTATGAGCTTGGCCTCATCTACAAGGTCGATGTGTCTGATACCAAGGATGTGGCGATCGACATGACCCTGACGGCTCCTGGCTGTCCCGTTGCCGGGGAAATGCCGGGCTGGGTCGAAGACGCCGTGCGCGAGATTCCAGATCTCGGTAAGGTGAAGGTTGACCTCGTTTTCGATCCGCCCTGGGATCCCTCAAGGATGTCAGACGAGGCGAAGCTTCAACTCAACATGTTCTGACCCCATATAGGCAACATGGAAAACCTCAATCTCAATACAGCTACGCCCCGCGTGCGACGTCCGCGGCCCAAGGTGGTCAGCCTGACCGCAGAAGCAGCGGCACGGGTTCAGGACATTATGTCCAGGGCTGATGAACCCTATGCTGGCCTGCGGGTCGGGGTAAAAAATGGCGGCTGCGCGGGTCAGGAATATGTCCTGGAATATGCCAAGTCTGCCAACCCCCTCGACGAGGTCGTGGAAGATCGGGGGGTCACCATACTGGTGGAACCCAAGGCCGTCCTGTTCCTGATCGGGACCGTGATCGACTATGAGGTGACGAAGTTGTCCGCCAAATTCGTATTCAGGAATCCAAATGAGACGGATGCCTGTGGGTGCGGCGAGAGCGTGACCATTGAACCTGGTCTCGCCCTCGAAGACGGATAAGCCTATTTGCGGGTGAAGACGGCGAGGCGCTTCTGAAGGAAGGCCAGAACGCCTTCACGGAAATCCTGGGTCCGGCCAGCCTGTTTCTGGGCCATCCGCTCATTGTTGAGTTGCTCGCTCCAGGCCGAATCAAGACTTTCCCAAATCAGTTTGCGAATTGACCCAAGAGCCCACGGGCCATCAGCCAAGGAGCGGGCCAAGTCCATGGCTGTCGCCATCAACTGGTCATCGGGCACGCAACGATTGACCAAGCCCCATTCGAGCGCGGTCTTGCCGGAAATCTTCTCGCCTAACATCGCCATTTCCATGGCGCGGGCCTTACCGATCAGCCGTGGCAGCAGGTAAGTCGAGCCACCGTCCGGTACCAGTCCGATGCGTCGGAAGGCCTGCAGGAAATAGGCGCTTTCAGCTGCGACAATCAGATCTCCCATCAGGGCGATGGAGCAGCCTACGCCGGCTGCGGCACCGTTGATGGCTGTGACCATGGGCAGGGGATAGTCCCGCAGGGTGGTCATGAAGGGGTTATAGACGGTCTCGAGGGCTGCGCCGGCGTCTGGGCCTTCTGGATCTGCCGGCTCATCAGACTGACCACCGCGACCAGATAGATTGGCACCGGAGCAGAAGCCTCGGCCATCTCCAGTCAGGACGACGCAGCGAACCTCTGAACCTTCCTTTATGAAGCTGTGGAACGCATCATGGAGTTCCGCCACCAAGTCTACCCCGGCCGCATTCATGGTTGCGGGATCTGAAAGGGTTACGACTGCTATGCCGTCGGCAACTGAGGTCTTAATCTTGTTATAGGCCATGACGTCCTCCCGAGATCGCTTTGCGACTGGCATATTGGGCCCGACGTTGGGGCAGTCTATAGCCAAATCCACTGAGAATTTGTCGCCTGGATCATCAAGACCATGTCCGATAATGAGGAACTGATGGTCAGGCTAGAAATACCCTAAGGTTCTGAAATATATTCGTTCTTTCCCAAGAAGCTTCATCTACAGGGACAGACCTAGCCGATAGTCTCGGATCTAGTGACTTGGTTGCGCCCGCTCTTCTTGGAGACATAGAGCGCGGCATCGGCTCTTTCTAAAAGCTCATGCGCCGACTCGCCTTCAGCAAGCTCTGCGACCCCGGCTGACAGCGTGATCGCGCCTAGGTCCTCGTTGGTCGATCGTCGCTTAAGGATACGCGAGGCGACCTCAATCCGTATTTTTTCAAGCACTTCATAGGCTTGTTCTGAACTCTCCCCGGGAAATAGCAGCGCAAATTCTTCGCCACCATAGCGCGCAGCCAAGCGCGGTGCGTTACCAGCGTTTCCGATGACTCCGGCTACAAACCGCAACACCTGGTCTCCCGTCTGGTGACCCCACGTGTCGTTGAATGTCTTAAAGTGATCGATGTCCAGCAGTGCGAGGGTCAAGGCATGACCCTCAACCTTTGAGTCGCCATGCATGCGCTGGAATTCAACATCAAACGCTTTACGATTGGCAAGGTTGGTGAGCCCATCCGTTGTCGCGTCCCGCCGCACTTGTTCGAGATGTAGGCGTAACCGAGTGACTTCTAAGTTCGAGTCGGAAAGCCTTGTCTCGAGAACTCTATTTTCGTCTTGGATTCGCCGTGTGGCTTCCGCGAGATTTTCAACGGTTTCGCGAAGGTCGACTTGGTCATCGCCGAGGGACTTACTGGCGTATTCCAGAGTGACGCCGTAAGCCTCACTCAACTTCTGGGCAGACTTGATTGCTTGCGAAACAGAGTCCAACTCCTTGGTGAGAGCGTCACCTGTATCCTGAATCTGCTCTGTAAGTTTCCCTGGCCCTAGGTGGGCGGCTGCAAGCTCATCGCATGCTCCGTCTGTAAAGATGCCGCCTTCTGATAGTATCCGTCCTATTTCTTTGGCCAGCAGACCCGTTGGATCACAGACAAAGTGAGCCCATAGCTCGTAATTCTGGGGGGTTGGCCAAACCTTATTTCTTTCCATGATTTCGAGGGTCTTACGGGCCACGGCGTAAGCGTCGGGGGCCCGCAGTTTTGTTTCAATATCAGTGGCCATTATCGCATCGTTTCCAGGAGCCCGCAGACAAACTGAAGGCGACTCTCATACACTAAGCTTTAGTTTTAGCTGTTAGGCCCAAACGAGCGGTTAAAATAGGGGTCGATTTGGGTATTCTGATGCGCGGGTCAGTTCTTGCTGAAGCCCAAAAAACAGCACTATTTTTTTGCTGATCTTGTTGCTGGACGCGCAAGAAAAGCAGGTAGGTCAGAGCCAAATCCGATAACAGAAGTCTCATCGTCGGTCTCAGGTCGCCGACCCCGAACGCCACGTGGGGGCTGGATTTCGGAAACCTTTTCCGCAAATGCCACGGGTTTACCGCTATCTATGTCTGCTCTTGGGGCGGGGCGTCGCCGTCCCTCCTCACGACGGGGAGCGGGCATTTCTGCTGGAGCTTCTGGCGCTTGGCTTGTCGCCTCAATGGCGGCTGTGGGTCTTGAAGATCTTGGCTCACCGCGAGGTTTCCGGTCACGATCGTTGCGGCCCCGGTGCCCCTTGTTGTCGTCGCGACGAATATCCTTGATGGCTGCGAAGTCGACGCCCTCAAGGGTGATTTCCTCAGGATCCTTGCCAATCAGTTTCAAAACCTTGTCGATATTCTTGGCGTCGGCTGGGGTGACGATCATATAGGCCTTGCCGCTGCGACCAGCGCGGCCAGTTCGACCTATCCGGTGAACGTAATCATCCGCGTGATGGGGCACGTCATAATTGAAAACGTGGCTGACATCTGGAACATCAAGGCCGCGAGCCGCGACGTCAGAGGCGCAAAGCAGCTTGAGCTCACCCTTACGGAAGGCCTCAAGAGTCTTCATACGGGTCTGCTGATCCAGATCACCATGAATTGCAGCCGCATCAAACCCATGCGTTCTCAGGGATTTAGCGACAATATCGACTTCAGATTTCCGGTTACAGAACACGATGCCATTTCGCACGTCATCTGCGCCGATCAGCATTCGCAGGGCTGTCCGCTTGGCCTTCGGGTCAGAGGTCGGGAGGCGCACCACGTACTGTGTGATCGTATCGGCAGTTGTGGCGGGCCGCGTCGCCTCGATCCTAACCGGATCATTCAGGAATTGCTTCGTTAGGCGCGTGATTTCCGGCGGCATGGTTGCCGAAAAAAAGAGGGTCTGCTTCTTGGCTGGTGTGAGTTTGAAGATACGCTCAATGTCAGGGATGAAACCCATGTCGAGCATACGGTCGGCTTCATCGACCACCAGGATCTGAACCCCGGTCATCAGCAGTTTTCCGCGCTCGAAATGGTCCAAAAGGCGTCCGGGTGTTGCAATCAGGACATCGACGCCTCGATCGAGTTTAAGTTCCTGATCACTAAAGGAAACCCCGCCAATCAAGAGGGCCCAGGACAGCTTGGTCTTCTGTCCTTTGGCGTACTTCTCGAAGGATAGGGAGACTTGGTCTGCCAATTCTCGCGTTGGGGCGATAACCAGGGCGCGGGGCATGCGTGCCTTGGATCGTCCAGCCGCAAGCCGGTCGATCATGGGCAGGGTGAAAGCAGCGGTTTTACCTGTGCCAGTTTGCGCGATCCCAAGGACATCTCGGCCTGCGAGGGCCACGGGAATGGCTTCGGCCTGGATGGGAGTGGCCGTTGTGTAGCCGGTGTCGGCCACCGCTTGGAGCGTGGCGGGCGATAGGCCCAGTTCAGAAAATTCGGTCATCAGTTGCTATTTTAGCGGAGGGAACCCGAAACTTGGGCCAGCCTGCCGCGGCGGCGCAGACGGCGATCGTCGCGCATGGCAAGGATAGGGACTGGGACGGTTAAGTCAACGCGTTCCCTGAGCAGACGACCTAAGACTTACACGTCCAGGTCTGCTGTCGCGAATTCCGCGTTGTCTTGGATGAACCGGAACCTAAGTTCAGGCTTCCGCCCCATCAATGATTCCACAAGATCCTCTACCGCCTCTTCGGAGCGGGGCAGGGTCACTCGCGCCAAAGTCCGTTTGGACGGGTCCATGGTGGTTTCTTTGAGCTGGGCTGGCATCATTTCACCAAGGCCCTTGAACCGCCCGATGTCTGGCTTCTTGCCCTTAAACTCAGTGCTTAGGAGTTCTTCTTTGTGGGCGTCGTCCCGGGCATAGATCACCTTGCCGTTGTGACTGAGGCGATAGAGCGGTGGTAAGGCCAGAAACAGACGGCCAGCCCGGATCAAGCCCGGCATGGTGCGATAGAAGAAGGTGATCAAAAGGCTGGCAATGTGGGCACCGTCGACGTCGGCGTCCGTCATGATCACCACGCGCTCATAGCGGAGGTCTTCTTCTTTGAATTTGGCACCGGGCTGCACGCCGAGGGCCAGCATCAGATCGCTGAGCTCCTTATTCTGGACCATCTTGTCAAGGGTGGCCGAGGCGACGTTCAGGATCTTGCCGCGAAGGGGCAGGATTGCCTGACTGCGACGGTCCCGCGCTTGCTTGGCAGATCCGCCGGCGCTATCGCCCTCGACCAGAAAGATTTCAGTGCCATCCATGGCTTGGCCAGAACAGTCGGCAAGCTTACCGGGCAGACGCAGCTTGCGGGTTGCGGAGGCCCTGGAAACTTCCTTGTCCCGCCGGCGTTTCAGTCGCTCTTCAGCCCGCTCGATGACAAATTCCAAGAGGGCCGTGGCAGCCTTGGGCTGAGCCGTCAGCCAATGGTCGAAGGGGTCGCGAAGGGCATTTTCCACAAGGCGCTGAGCGTCGCTAGACGACAGGCGCTCCTTGGTCTGGCCCTGAAATTCCGGATTGGCCACAAAGACGCTGACTAGGGCTCCGGCCTGAGCCAGAACGTCATCGGCAGTAATAAGGCCACCGCGCTTTTCGCCGCTGAGCTCTGCATAGGCCTTTAGGCCTCGGGTTAGGGCCGCCCTCAATCCTGATTCGTGAGTTCCACCTTCAGGCGTCGGGACGGTGTTGCAGTAGGACTGCATAAAACTATCAGCTTCGCCGAACCCTGCCGGGGTCCAAGCAATCGCCCACTCAACCTTGCCAGCCTCGCCCTTACGCTCATATCGCCCAACGAAGGGCTCTGGGGTGACCGTCTCGAGCCCTTTAACCCGTTCCCCAAGAAAGTCAGCCAACCCATTCGGGAAGCGGAAGGTTGCTTCGGCCGGAGTCTGGTCATGAATACGGGAGGGGTCACAAGACCAACGGATTTCCACGCCGCCAAAGAGATATGCCTTTGACCTAGCCATACGATAGAGCCTGGCGGGCTTGAACGTGGTGCCCTCGCCGAAGATTACGGGATCAGGTGAGAAGCGAATCCAGGTCCCGTGTTTTCGGGTCGGACCTAGTTTTTCTATGCCGCCGATGGGCTTGCCCCGGGTAAAGGCCTGACGCCATTCGAACCCGTCTTTGAAGGCCGTCACCTCAACCCGTTCTGACAGGGCGTTGACGACCGAGACGCCCACGCCGTGTAGGCCGCCGGATGTTTCATAGGCCTTGCCGGAGAACTTACCGCCCGAGTGCAGCACGGTCATGATGACTTCAAGCGCGGACTTGCCAGGATGTTTGGGATGGGGATCAACCGGGATACCGCGGCCATCATCCTTGACGCAGAGGGAGCCGTCAGCCCCCAGGATTACCTCGATAAGTTTGGCATGGCCCGCCACGGCTTCGTCCATGGCGTTGTCGAGGACTTCTGCAAAAAGGTGGTGCAGGGCCCGCTCGTCGGTACCTCCGATATACATACCTGGGCGCTTGCGGACAGGCTCTAGCCCCTCAAGGACCTCGATATCTTTCGCCGAATAGCCGGTCTGTCCAGTTGGAGCAGCCTCAACCCCTGAACTCGGGGCAGGGGGAGGCGCGGTCTCTGTATCGAAGAGGGATGCTTGGGGAGGGGCCTTGGACATGGGGGGACCATAGCCGAGATTCGGAACGCACTCTCGAATCATCTTGTGCAAAGAAAAAGGGCCGCAGCGCGAGCTGCGGCCCCTTCAATCGATCCAGATGGGTCAGACTAGCACTTGTAATACATGTCGAATTCGACGGGGTGCGGGTGCAGGGCCAGACGCATAACCTCTTCCATCTTCAACTCGATGTAGGAGTCGATGAAGTCGTCGTCCATGACGCCGCCGGCCTTGAGGAAGGCGCGGTCCTTGTCGAGACTGTCTAGGGCTTCCTTCAGAGAGCCACAGACTTCGGGAACCTTCTTCTGCTCGCGAGGCGGCAGGTCATAGAGGTTCTTGTCTTGCGGGCCACCCGGATCGATCTGGTTGATGATTCCATCAATGCCAGCCATCAGTAGGGCGGTGAAGGTCAGATAGGGGTTACCCATCGGGTCAGGGAAGCGGGCTTCCAGACGCTTGCCCTTCGGGCTGTCGGTGTGAGGGATCCGGATGGAGGCCGAACGGTTGCGGGCCGAATAGGCCAGCTTCACCGGGGCCTCATAGCCGGGCACCAGGCGCTTGTAGCTGTTGGTGGTGGAGTTCGAGAAGGCGTTGATCGCCTTGGCGTGCTTGATAATGCCGCCGATGTACCAAAGGCACATTTGCGACAGGCCGGCGTACTTGTCGCCAGCGAACAAAGGCTTGCCGTCGCCCCAGATGGACTGGTGAACGTGCATACCCGAGCCATTGTCTGCAAACATAGGCTTAGCCATAAAAGTGGCTGTCTTGCCGTAAGCCGCCGCCACATTGTGGATGACGTACTTATAGAGCTGCAGACGGTCGGCCATGACGATCATGGTGTCGAACTTCAGACCTAGCTCGTGCTGAGCTGGAGCGACTTCATGATGGTGCTTTTCAGGCTTCATGCCCAGCTCGCCCATGACAGCCAGCATTTCGCCACGCAGGTCCTGGCCGCTGTCGACCGGGTTTACGGGGAAATAGCCGCCCTTAGGACCCGGACGGTGACCCATATTGCCTTCTGGGTAGTCCTTGTTGGTGTTCACCGGCAGTTCGCTGGCGTCATAGGAATAGCCGGTGTTGTGCGGGGCCGTGGACCACTTCACGTCGTCGAAGATGAAAAATTCAGCTTCAGGACCGAAGAACACCGTGTCGCCAATGCCCGAGGACTTCACGAAATTCAGCGCCGACTTCGCGATTGAGCGCGGGTCGCGGTTGTAGGGGGTGCCCGTGTCGGGGTTCACCACGTCGCAGAACAGGCAAAGCGTGGTCTGTTGATAGAAGGGATCGATAATCGCTGTGCTCAGGTCAGGGCGCAGCTTCATGTCACTTTCGTTGATGGCCTTCCAACCGGCGATCGACGAGCCGTCGAACATGGTGCCGTCATTTAGGAAGTCTTCGTCCACCAGGTCGATGTCGAAGGTGACGTGCTGCATTTTGCCGCGAATGTCGGTAAACCGCACGTCGACGTACTTGACGTCTTTTTCCTTGATCTCGTTCAGAATGTCTGTGGCCGTGGCCATGGTTCTATCCCCTTCTCAATAGTCTGCTTGCTGGCGGTCTAGACCGCTGTTGCGCCTGTCTCGCCCGTGCGAATCCGCAGCACGTCGAGGATTTCTGAAACAAATATTTTTCCATCGCCGATACGGCCGGTTCGAGCCGCCGCCACGATGGCATCTAGAGCTGGTTGCAATTGATCATCAGCGACCACGACCTCGATTTTAATTTTCGGCAGGAAATCGATGACGTACTCAGCACCTCGATAAAGCTCGGTATGGCCTTTTTGCCGCCCATATCCCTTGGCTTCGATTACAGTCATGCCCTGAACACCAAGGTCCTGTAGCGCTTCCTTCACCTCATCGAGTTTGAAGGGTTTAATGATGGCTTCGATCTTCTTCATGATCTCAACGTCTAGAGCAAGGGCGATATCGACCCGCTGCGAAGGGCTAGGAGCACGTCGAGCGGGAGCGGAACAAGAGGGGGGACGTGCTGATCTGGGTTGAAATAACCCAGAGTGGGGCTTTGTCTAGATTGTAGGCAGTTCCCGCACAAGAATTGATCACGCCTCGAATCGTCTTGTTCGATGCTTTTCTGCCCTTAGGATCGCCTCATGAAGGCGCAAACAGGATGCCAGACATGAGTGACAGAACGCCGGTCCTCATCGGTGCGGGGCAATTTACCTACAGGGGCGAGGCGGGAAGATCGCCGTCACCGACAGAGCTGCTGAAGATTGCGGCGGATCGCGCCTGTCAGGACGCGGGGCTTGCACTCGGCGTTCTTGGCGAACTGGATGGTCTCGCGGTCATGGGTTTCGCGGTCGACGCCGAGGGAGACCCTAGAGTCATTCCCCATTCTTCGAACCCTCCTGCAACCTTGGCCAAGCGGTTAGGGGCTAAACCCCATTGGTCCGTCTATGCCGAAATGGGCGGAAACAGTCCCCAACATGCGATCAATTTGGTTTGTGACCGCATTTCCAAAGGCGAGAATGACTTTGTTCTGGTGATCGGAGCAGAGTTCCTGGGATCGGGAGTCAAACGGCTAACCCGAGGGATCGGCTTTGAGGACTGGGACGACGCAGACGAACTGCCGCAGCCCGATCGCATTGGCGATCGACGCCCTGGTGTCAGCGCCTATGAAGCGCGCCATGGCATGGGCCGCCCCATCAACACCTACCCTATGTTTGAAAATGCCCTCAGGGCGCGGGCAGGGCGGTCGATCCCAGAGCATCAGGCCCACCTCGGCAGACTATTTTCTCCCTTCACTGAAGTGGCGGCGGGCAATCCGGAAGCGTGGTTTCCGATCAAACGGACCCCCGAAGACTTGGTCAACGTGACCGAGCGAAACCGCATGGTTGGGTTTCCCTATCCGAAATACCTCAATGCGATCATGGAGGTAGACCAGTCTGCTGGGGTGATCATAACGAGTCTGGAGAGGGCGCGTGCCCTTGGTGTGTCAGAGGACCGATTAGTCTTTCTCCATGGGGCCTCAGATGCCCATGATCTGTGGTTTCCCCTGGATCGGCAGAACTATTATTCCAGTCCAGCCATGCGGTTGACGGCTGCTGATGCGTTGCAAATGGCTGAAGTCTCGCTCGAACACATCTCGCACTTCGACCTCTATTCTTGCTTTCCCTCGGCTGTTCAGATCGGAGCTCAGGAGCTTGGTCTGGCCCTGGATGATCCGCGCGGACTGACCGTGACGGGCGGACTGCCCTATGCCGGAGGTCCAGGGAATAACTATGCCATGCATAGCGTGGTGGTGATGGCGCAAAAGCTTCGAGCATCGCCCGGCGCATATGGCTTGGTGACAGCCAATGGCTGGTATCTCACCAAGCAGTCCACGGGAATTTACAGCACAACCAGGCCCAATAAGCCCTTCGAGCGCGACACGTCTGGGCGTTTGCAGTCGGAGATCAATGCCCTTGCCCACCCAACTGTCATCGAAAAGCCATCTGGGTCTGCGACAATTGAGACGTACACGGTCGTCCACGGGCGCGAGGGTTATATGCTGGGCATTGTGATCGGGCGAGATTCCGAAAACCGGCGGTTCGTGGCGCAAACGCCAAAAGACCCAACGATTTTGGCGTCTTTGGAGGCGTCGGAAGGCGTGGGCCGACCCGGGCGCGTGGCGTATTCAGCAGAAACCGGCAAAAACACCTTCACTCCAGATTGAGCCATAAAACCATGTCCCGACTGTATTTGATCCGCCACGGAAAGCCCTCCGCAAGCTGGGGCGAAGTGGACGAAGATCCAGGTTTAGATGCTGCTGGCCAGGCCCAGGCAGAGGCGGCGAGGGACTACTTGTTGGGTTTACCGACGGATCAAAGGCCGACCCGGGTAGTCAGTTCGCCCCTTCGTCGCTGTCGGGAAACGGCCCAACCAACGGCCGATGCCCTCGGCATTGAGGTTGAGATCGACGTTTCGGTTGGCGAAATTCCAACCCCCAAAAATCTGTCTGCCGAAGACCGTCCAGCTTGGTTGCGTGAGGTGTTCCAAGGTCTTTGGAAGGATGCCAAGGGAGACTTAGACTATGAAGCTTGGCGGGAAGCCGTTGCTGGATCGCTGGTGGCACGGGGAAGAACGGCCGTCTTCAGCCATTATGTTGCGATCAATGCGGTCATGTCCTGCTTGGCGGAGGATCCGAGGGTTCTGGTCTTCCGACCCGACCATGCGTCTATCTCTACCCTTGAGACTGATGGCCAGACCCTGACCTTAATCGCGCGGGGTCCCGAAGCCTCGACAGGTGTGCTCTGAGCTTAAACATGGTTGGCACCCCTATCCTGACGGTGGGCGAGATGGCGGAGGCCGACGCCGCTGCTATTGCCGCTGGACGGTCCGTCGATGACCTTATGGCCAGAGCGGGCCTTTCAGTAGCCGACGAGATTTGTGAGCGATACAGCGTTCGACCTACAGCCGTTCTCTGTGGCCCCGGCAATAATGGTGGGGATGGCTATGTGGTGGCCCGCATACTTTTGCAGCGAGGCTGGCCGGTTTGGGTCGAAGCCCACAGCCAACCTGCCAGTTCGGCAGCGCAGAGCGCCGCCGCACTTTGGCCCGGTCCGACATTTGCTTTGGGTCAATCAAAAGATATCGCAGAGCTGACAGTCGACGCGCTTTTCGGTGCGGGGTTGTCTCGCCCCCTCGACGGCATAGCCGCGCGCATGGCGCGGGGGTCAGAGCTGAGAAGCTGGCCCCTGGTAGCGATCGATGTTCCCAGTGGCCTGGGCGGCGATACGGGCAAACCGCTTGGCGATATCGCCTTTTGGGCTGATCTGACCGTCACCTTCCATGCCAAGAAAATTGCCCATGTTTTGACCCCTGGCGTTTCACGGTGTGGCGAACTTGTTGTCGCCGACATTGGATTGCCCGCGAGCCCGTCTCGTCTAACCGAAAATGGTCCTGACCTTTGGCTTTCCCATTTTCCATGGCCAAGCACGACGTCTCATAAACATGAGCGAGGCCGCATGGTGGTGGTCAGTGGAGAGCCGTGGAACACGGGCGCGGCACGGTTGGCATCTCGCGCAGGGCTTCGCATAGGGGCAGGCGTGGTCACCCTGGTCTCGCCACCTGAGTCGCTCGCCATAAATGCAGGGCATTTGGAGGCGGTGATGCTGCGCCCCTTCGAGACAGAGCTC
>CAITHQ010000231.1 GCA_903892305.1 uncultured Alphaproteobacteria bacterium | reverse complement strand
GTCTGCTGGAAGATGTGGGGCGAACTGCGCGCCCAGCATGCCGAAGAGGTCGCTCAGGGCGAGCAAGCCCTGGAAGATGCCACCGGGATCGACATCACCAATACCGTCCCAGCCCACAAGGCAGCACCCAAGACCCTGCGTCAGGCCCTGACCCAGATCCTACTGGCTGACCTGGCCATGTCCCTCGACAATGTGCTGGCCGTCGCCGGCGCAGCGCGGGAGCATCCGCAGGTGCTGGTGGCTGGCCTGCTGCTCTCCATCACCCTGACAGGGGTGGCGGCCAGCTATATCGCCAAGCTGCTGCATCGGTTCCGCTGGCTGGGCTATCTGGGCCTGGCCATCGTCTTCTACGTGGCCCTGCACATGATGTGGGAAGGCCACCGGACCGTGGTTATCGATCTCCACAAGGTCGAGGCCTACAACGCCATCATGCCCGCCCCCCTGGACATCTCCGCCCAAGAAGCCATCGAGCGCCACGACCAGCGGAAGTGACTCCCCCCGGTCATACCGGCGAAGGCCGGTATCCAGGTCATAGCTCACAGCGCATCCGGAAAGGTCACACCTCGGATCCTGGCCGAGCGCATAGCCCTGCGAACTGGACCCCGGCCTTCGCCGGGGTGACCGGTGGAGGAAGTAAGCTTGCAGGGCAAACCCCCATCCCCGGTCATACCGGCGAAGGCCGGTATCCAGGTCGAAGGTCACGACATTTCCGAAGAGGTCGCTCCTAGGGTCATTTTTCCAATCTCACAGTCCTACGGGGTGACTGTGATTGTAGCTAGTCCCGCTTTTCAGCCCGCAAGGCGAGAGCCATAGCACCAAGGCCGAAGACCAGCATGACTGCTCCCCAGGCCAGGTTGATATTGAACCCTATGGCCTCCAGCTTCAGCTCAGCGGGCGGGGTCGAAAATCCGGCCCAGAGCAACAACAGGCCGATCCCAGCGCAGAGAATGCCAATGGGCATGCGGATATCCATGGGGATCACCAGAAGATAATGTTGAGGACAAGGGTAGATGCCAGAACAATCACCCCCAGCACCACCGGGCTCTTAAACCAGGCACCGGCCGGCTCATCCACCTTAGGCGTCAGGCTATAGACCAGGCCGATCAGGGACTCCTCCGAATGGGCCTTGGTAACCAAGCTGCCGAGAATGGTCAGGACGAAGCAGACGCTCCAGGCCCAGATGGCCGTGGTGAAGTTCTGGGCCATTTCGCTGGGATAGGTATGAACCAGACCAAGCCAGCCGCCCTTAATCCCAGCCACCGCACCAACCGACAGGGTCAGGCCATGGTGCAGGGCCGCCGCCACAGTCCCGGCCAGCAGACCCCAAAAGGCACCGTGCCCTGTGGCCCTTTTCCAGAACATGCCCAGCAGGAAAGTTGCAAAGACCGGCGCATTGACGAAGGCACAGATCAGCTGAATTAAGTCCATGATGTTGTTGAATTGACTGGCCATATAGGCAGCGCCTATGGACAGAAAAATCCCAACCGCCGTGGCGATCCGGCCCATGGTCAGATAGTGGGCATCGCTCGCAGTCTTGCGGATATAGGCTTGGTAGATGTCATAGGTCCAAACTGTGTTGAAAGCCGTGACATTACCCGCCATGCCCGACATGAAGCTGGCCAGCAGGGCCGTCAGCCCCAGACCCAGCATGCCCGTGGGCAGGCTCTTGATCAGCAGGTTGGGGGTGGCCAGGTCATAATCCAGCTGGGGCTTGCCCGCCGAATCCAGCATGGGTTGGCCCGTCGCCGCATCCAGCTTCACCGGAATGATCCCCTGCGACACCACCGCTGGACCGCCCGCCACACCAGGGTGAGTCATCGGCCCTGTGGTCAGGGCCAGAGCCGCCAAGCCCGGGACAATCACCAGAAACGGAAACAGCATTTTCGGAAAAGCAGCGATCAGGGGGGTGCGCCGTGCCGCCCCCATGGAGTCGGCCGCCATCGCCCTCTGCACCACCAGGAAGTCTGTGGTCCAATAGCCAAAGGAAAGGACGAAACCCAAGCCCATGACGAGACTACCGGCGTCCACACCCAGGCGGTTAGTCTCCGGATGAGCCATGCCCTTCCATACATGCAGATAGGAGGGATCGAGGGTCGTGGTCAGGCCATGCCAGCCCCCGACCGCCTTGAAACTCAGCCAGGCCAGGGGCACGAAACCCGCAACGATCAGGAAAAACTGGATCACCTCGTTATAGATCGCCCCCCTTAGTCCCCCGGCATAAATGTAGGACATCACCACCAGGGCGGACGCCAGTATGGCCGCATGGAAGATCCAGGTCTGCGGCAGGTGCATAGCTGCAAAGGGCGCATCCAGCACGTGTAAGACGGTGATCAGTTTGGCCATGGCATACATTGAGACCCCCGACCCGATGATGGTCATCAGGGCAAAGGTCAGGGCATTCAGCCCGCGGGTCTTTTCATCAAACCGCAGACGCAGATATTCCGGTGCCGACCGGGCCTTGGATCCATAATAAAAAGGCATCATGAAAATGCCGATGAAGACCATGGCCGGGATGGCGCCCAGCCAATAGAAGTGAGCGGTGCTCATGCCGTACTTGGCGCCCGATGCGCCCATGCCAATGACTTCCTGCGCTCCCAGATTGGCTGAGATGAAGGCCAGGCCACACACCCAGGCCGGGATCGAGCGACCCGCTAAGAAAAAGTCCGTCCCGCTCTTGGTCCGCCCAGAGGCTAAGAACCCCACCGCCAGCACCACCACCAGGTAGAGCCCCAGTATCGATCCATCTATCAGACTTAAATGCACGAGCGGCCTCCCCAGGCTTTGGGAGATCATTCGCTGGAATGGGGGGTGAGGTCAAATGACCAACGGTCATACCGGCGAAGGCCGGTATCCAGGTCATAGCTCACAGCGTATCGGGAAAGGTCACACCTAGGATCCCGTCCTCCGCCGGGGTGACCGGATGATAATTAGCCAACCCCCATCCCCGGTCATACCGGCAAAGGCCGGTATCTAGATCATAGGTCGCATGCTTCGGCCGCTTCCGATTACGGTGGTGGACGCCGAAGCTATGGAATTAGTCAGGCGCTAACCCACAGGCTCCAGCAACCTAGCGCGAAGGGCGGCGATCTCGGTGGATGAGACCCCTAAACGCTTGCGGACATAGACCTCGACCGAGCCGTAGTCCTTGGCGATCTGACCGAGGGCCGCTTCCAGATAGGCAGGGTCTGCCCGCATCAGTGGGGCAATCAAGTCGGATTTTGTATTGCGCATATAGGCGTAAGGATCCTTGTCCCCAGCGGCCGGAGCTGGTGCCGCCGCCGCCGCACCGCGGAAGTCACCGGCCTTTTCGGTCAGGACATAGTCTTCAATGACTGTGGCTCGGGGCACCCCTAGAACGGTCAGGATCAAAGCCGAGGCCAGACCCGTCCGGTCCTTGCCTGCGGTGCAGTTAAACAGCAGGGGGGCCTTGTGAGCCGCCAGGCGATGGAAGACCTCGCTATACTGGTCGGCATATTGCTCGGGCATCTGATGATAGAAGCCTATCATGGCGTCGCGCACCTTGGCTTGGGTCGCATCAGGTCCCTGCATAGCCCCCATCAGGGCTGCCTCGCCCTTGGAGGTATAGGCCTTGGTGAGAATTTCAGGCTCGCCTGCCCGCCAGTTGGTGGGCTCAGAGGTCCGCTCAGCAGTGGAGCGGAAGTCAATGACCGAGGCAATGCCCAGGGGGGCTAGGACGGCATAGTCCTTGTCGGTCAGCCGCGCCAAACTGCCCGAGCGATAAAGCAGACCCCAGCGCACCTGATGGCGACCATCGGCGGTACGATACCCGCCGAGGTCTCGGAAATTGCGCTGACCTTCCAGAGGAATGGTCCGCGCATGGGCCACAGCAGCCGCCGGCACCGGATGGGTCCGGTGCGCGACGTCTGCAAATCCTGGCGTCGCCGACAGGCTGAGGGCCGCAATGAGACTTAGCGTGCGTAGCATGATCTTGGTCCTCATTGCGGAAAGCCCCTCGCCTTTCGGCCTTACATCTTCAGATTGACTTCAAAGCCGACTGTGCGTGGCTCGTTATAGAAGCCGGCGACGCCGGTAAGCGGCGCACCGCTCTTGTAGAACAGGTGTTCTTCGTTGAGCAGGTTCCGCGACCAGAGGGAGAAGGTCGCCTTGCCAGCGCTGGTGTCGATTTCGGTGATCGCCACGCGGCCATTGACCACCATGGACTTGTCACCCTTGGGTTGCTTGTAGGTCACAGCCCGGGTCACAGGGTCGTAGGCACTGTCGGTGTAGTTGGCGTAGTAGCCGGAGT
>CAITHQ010000230.1 GCA_903892305.1 uncultured Alphaproteobacteria bacterium | reverse complement strand
CGACCGGATCGTCCAAGTTGGCACCGTCACCGGATCAGCCCGGAAAGAGATCGACGCCCAGGGCATGGTCGTTACCCCCGGCTGGGTGGACATCCATACCCATTATGATGGTCAGGCCACCTGGGATCCCTTGCTGGCCCCCTCCAGCTGGCATGGCGTCACCACCGCCATCATGGGCAATTGCGGGGTCGGCTTTGCCCCTGTCCGTCCGCAAGATCACAACTTTCTGATCGAGCTGATGGAAGGCGTCGAGGACATTCCCGGCGCTGCCCTGGCCGAAGGCATTGACTGGCAATGGGAGCGGTTCCCCGAATATCTCGACGCCCTGGAATCCAAGAAGCGAGCCATCGACGTCGGCGTCCACGTGCCCCACGGTGCGGTGCGGGCCTATGTCTTGGGCGACCGTTGCAATACCGACTACGCCCCCAATGCCGACGAGATCGCCGAAATGGCTGAGCATGTCCGCGAGGGCGTCATGGCCGGGGCCTTGGGCTTCTCTACCTCCCGCACCCTGCTGCACAAGGACAAGCAGGGCATCCACGTGCCGGGCACCTTTGCTGGATCCGACGAAATGCTGGCCCTGGGCCTAGCCATGAAGGGCCTGAACCACGGGGTGTTCGAGATGGTGTCTGACCATCTGGGCGATGATGACGAGTGGGCCTGGGTCAAGGCCTTTGCCCAGGAAACCGGCCTGCCGGTCACCCTGGTGGCCACTTCGGCCGGGGCCTATGAAGGCAACAAGATGTACAACATCGCCGAAGAGTCCCGGCTGCAGGGCATGGACATCCGGCCCCAGATCGCCGGCCGACCCACCGGCGTCCTGCACGGCCTGCAGTCCAACTTCCACGTCTTTGTTGGCCATCCGACCTATGCCAAGGCGGTCGCCCCACTGGACCTCGAAGGCCGGGTTGCGGCCCTCAAGCGCCCAGACATCCGTGCCGCCATCCTCGGTGAGAACAGCGGCATCCGCTCGGCCATCATGGGCTCGGATATGACGGAATTCCTATTCCGCATCTTCCCCCTGGGTGACAATCCCAACTATGAGCCGGACCGTGAGGCCAGTGTCTCGGGCATGGCGGCGGCCGCCGGGGTCACCCCGCTGGAAATGATGTATGACCTGCTGATCCGCGAGGACGGCAAGGAACTGTTTTACCAACCCCTGGGTGGCTACAACACCTACAACTTCGACTTCTTCCGCAAGAACATGCAGCATCCCAATGTGCTGTTTGGCCTGTCAGACGGTGGCGCCCACTGCGGGGTCATTGCCGATGCCGGCATGCCGACCTTCATCCTCACCTACTGGGCCCGTGACCGGGTCAAGGGTGAGCGCTTCCCCCTGGAATTCCTGGTGCGCAAGCTGACCAGCGACACCGCGCGGGCCTATGGCCTCAACGACCGGGGCGAGCTGAAGCCAGGCATGCTAGCCGACATCAACATTATCGACTTCGAGCGCCTGCGCCTGTTCCGGCCCGAGGCGGTCCACGACCTGCCAGCCGGGGGCAAGCGCCTTGTCCAGCGGGTGGAGGGCTATCGCTACACCCTGAAGTCCGGCGAAGTGACCTTTGACGATGGGGAATTCACCGGCGCCCTGCCCGGAACCCTGGTGCGCGGAGGCCGGGAAGCCCGAATTCTGGCGTAACATGACACGGAGCCCTTTCTCATTGGACATTCGTCTAATGAGGCAAAAAAGCTCCAATCTAAAAAGTTAGGTCATGTTTCGATCCGATAACCGGTTCCCACTTATCGGAACATGACCTAGCGTCGGGCTTGTGGCGCGCGCTGCTAGCCCTATTGTATCGACTAACGACCCATTCGAGACCACCGGAGAGACCCACATGGCGGATTTTGGCGGCGACATGAACCTGGAAACCTTCCGCACGGAAGCCCGTGACTGGCTGGAAGCCAACTTCCCCCAGTCCCTGCGCAGCAAGCAGGGTCTTGCCCTGGCCATGATGGACGGCCCGGCCCCCACCGGCGATCTAGGCCAATGGAAGGCCGCCATGGGTGCCAAGGGTTGGGGCACACCCACCTGGCCCGCGCAATATGGCGGCGGCGGTTTGTCCCAAGCCCAGGCCCGGGTCCTGCAGCAAGAAATGGCCGCCATCGGCGCCTTCAACCCGCTAATGGCCGGAATGGGCGTCACCATGATTGGTCCGACCATCATGGACTATGGCACCGAAGAGCAGAAGCAGACCCACATCCCGCGCATCTGCCGCGGCGAAGTGCGCTGGTGCGTCGGCTATTCCGAGCCCGGCGCCGGCTCAGACCTGGCCTCCCTACAGATGCGCTGCGTCGATCACGGCGATCACTGGCAGATTGACGGACAGAAGATCTGGACCTCGGGCGCCCAGTATTCCGACTGGTGCGGCGCACTGGTCCGCACCGATCCCTCCGCCAAGAAGCATGAGGGCATCAGCTTCATCCTGATCGACATGCATCAGGACGCCATCGAAACTCGGCCGATCAAGCTGATCGCCGGTGCCTCGCCCTTCTGCGAAACCTTCTTCACCGAGGCCACGGCCCCCAAGGACGCCCTGCTGGGCGAACTGAACCATGGCTGGAGCGTGGGCAAGCGCCTGCTGCAACACGAGCGCGCCAGCCAGACCGGCGTCTCCATGGGCGGCAAGTCCACCCCGCTCCAAGACATTGCGCGGAAGTATGTGGGCGTCGATGAGGCCGGCCGTATTGCCGACGCCGACCTGCGCACCCGCCTGACCCAGCACCTGATGGACGCCAAGATCCACGGCCTGACCCTGGCCCGCGCCGTGGCCGAAGCCAAGGGCAATTCCAGCCCCGGCAACGCCGCCTCGGTCCTCAAGAACAGCGCCACCAATGTCTCGCAAACCCGCGCCGAACTGACCCTGGAAATCATGGGCGGTCAGGGCCTGGGCTGGGAAGGCGAGGCCTTCGAAAAGGAAGAGATCGAAGCCGTTCGCGGCTGGCTCAGCGGCAAGGCCATGTCCATCTATGGCGGCTCATCCGAGATCCAGAACAACATCATCTCCAAGCGGATTCTGGGTTTGCCGGATACGACGCAGTCGACCTAGG
>CAITHQ010000229.1 GCA_903892305.1 uncultured Alphaproteobacteria bacterium | reverse complement strand
TTCGAGGGCTAAACCGCGTCAGAGTCTTGTGAACTTGCCACCGCTTCAACCCGGATGCGGGGGGCGCCGGGCTCCAGGCGTCCAACTACCCGGGCCTTGGCGAAGCCGCCTGCCCGGACAAGGGCCAACACTTCATCAGTTTTGCCCGGTGAGACCGAAATCAGTAGGCCACCGCTTGTCTGGGGATCGCACAGTAGGTCGCGGCGCCAGTCGGGGAGGGCGTCGGCCCCGTCCACAGACCCGCTATAGCTGGCCCAGTTCCGCACCGCGGCCCCGGTCCGCACCCCTGCCTTGGCCAGTCCCTCGACGTCCGGCAGGATGGCGGGGGCCTCTGCTGAAATCACGGCTGTCAGATCCGAGCCCCTGGCGATCTCCAGACCATGGCCCAGTAGGCCAAATCCGGTGACGTCGGTCATAGCGTGAACGCCGTCGATGTGGCCCAGAGCTTGACCCACAAGATTGAGCTGGGTCGTCGAGGCAATCAGGGCGTCATAACCTTCCGCTGAAATCTTCTCCTGTTTGAAGGCGGCGCTAAGAATACCGACACCGAGGGGCTTGGTCAGGATCAGAACATCACCAGCCTGACCGCCCGTGTTTTTCATGACACGATCGGGATGGACCAGGCCCAGGGCGACCAAGCCATAAATCGGTTCGACGCTGTCAATGGAATGTCCCCCGGCTACCGGTATCCCCGCCGCTGCACAGACCGAGGCCCCGCCTGCTAGAATCTGGCCTATGGTTTCCGGCGACAGCTTGTCGATGGGCATGCCGACAATAGCCAAGGCCATGATTGGTGTCCCGCCCATGGCATAGATGTCCGACAGGGCGTTGGTGGCCGCGATCCGTCCGAAGTCGAAGGGATCATCCACGACGGGCATAAAGAAGTCCGTGGTGGCCACCAGGGCTTGGGTGTCGTTCAGCTTCCAGACTGCGGCGTCATCGGAACTCTCTGTGCCCACCAGCAGGTTGGGGAAGCTTGCCGCTGCTGGCATCTTGGACAGTATGTCCTGAAGGACCGCCGGGGCGATCTTACAGCCACAGCCGCCACCATGGGCGAGTGAGGTCAGGCGCACGGGCTGGATCATCTGGCATTCCTTGGCATCGATACCCCGCCTCATACTCTGGTTCCTTGATCCGGCGCCAGATACTCGCCTCAGCTCCATTGCCTGTGCTAGCCAAGGTCTATGGCCATTCAGACCTCTTCCGCTGTCGACGCCGCCACCTTGGCCAAATACGACGCCATTATCGACGTGCGCAGTCCCGGGGAGTTTGCCGAGGATCACCTGCCCGGCGCGGAGAACCTACCGGTCCTCGATAATGAAGAGCGGGCCGAGGTCGGGACCATCTATGTCCAGCAATCGAGATTTTTAGCCCGGCGGATCGGTGCGGCACATGTGGCCCGCAATATCGCCCTGCATCTAGAGGGGGCCCTGTCAGACCGGCCATCAGGCTTCAAACCCCTAATCTATTGCTGGCGGGGCGGGCAGAGATCGAACGCCATGGCCACCATCTTGGACCAGGTAGGCTGGCCGGTGACCCTGCTGACCGGAGGCTACAAGACCTATCGCCGGGTGGTGCAGTTGAGACTCTATGAAGAGACACCGACCCTCAAGGTTATCCTGCTGGATGGCCATACCGGCTCGGCCAAGACCGACATTCTCAACCGCCTGGCTAGTTATGGGATACAGACCCTAGATCTGGAGGGGCTCGCCCATCATCGCGGCTCCCTGTTCGGCGCCATGGCCGGCAAGCCCCAGCCTAGCCAGAAAATGTTCGAGAGCCGACTTCTGGCCGCCCTCGATGCCCTGGATCCCTCAAGGCCGGTGGTGATCGAGGCCGAGTCCAGCAAGATCGGCCAGATCATGACACCGCCCTTGCTGTGGAAGGCCATGCAGGTCGCCCCGCGCATTGAGATCCGCGCCCCTCGCGCCGAGCGGGCCCGCTATCTGGTTACCGCCTATCGCGACATTATCGAGGACCGCCAGGCCCTGGATGCCGCCTTCGACCGACTGCCCGTCTATCCTGGACAGAAACGCCTCACCGACTGGCGTGCGCTTGCCGATGCAGGTGCCTTCGAAGACCTGGCCGAAGCCCTGATGGAGCACCACTACGACCCTGCCTACGACCGCTCGGCCCGCAAGGACGAAAGGCCCCTGCAGGGGGTGGTGGAGTTAGGCGAGATGACGGCGGAAGGGCTCGAGGCGGCAGCGGGGGCGGTTGCGGGACTGGTCGGCGGAATTGACTGA
>CAITHQ010000228.1 GCA_903892305.1 uncultured Alphaproteobacteria bacterium | reverse complement strand
GGCTCCATCCTCAGCTTTGATGGCCAGAGGGCCCGATCTGGACCGCAATCGGCCGGTGCCAATCCAGGGCCTGCTGCATACGGGCGCGGCGGCCCGGCAACCGTCACCGACGCCAACCTGGTGTTGGGTAGGCTCGATCCGCAGTTTTTTCCCAAGATTTTTGGACCCAAGGCTGATCAGCCCCTAGATCAGGCTGCGGCCCATGCACGTCTGGCAGAGCTTGCTGCGGCCATGGGGCAGGACAGTGTCGAAGCCGCCGCAGAGGGATTCGTCGCTGTGGCTGTAGAACAAACCGCCCAGGCCGTGCGGCGCATTTCCACTGAGCGGGGCTTCGATCCCCGAGATCACGCCCTGGTCGCCTTTGGCGGGGCCGCAGGACAAACCGCCTGTCAGGCCGCCGAAGCCCTCGGGATCGGCACTATACTCTGTCCCCGATATGGCAGTGTCCTGTCAGCCTGGGGCATAGGCATGGCGCGCTTGAGCAGTCTGCGACAGGCGAGCCTGGAGATCGAACTTCATGCCGCAGGCCTCACGAAAGCGCGCCACTTGGCCGCCAGCGTGGAAACCCATGCGCGACAGGCCCTCGCTGACCAAGGCGTCAAAGTGGGCGAGGTCAAAATCACACTACGGCTGCGCTATGAGGGGGCAGACGCTGAACTACCGGTTGACCTTGCGGACCTGGTTGCGGTGAAGGCTGAATTCGAAACTGCCCATGCGCGCCTATTTGGATTTATCGAGGCCGACCGACCAATCCTGATTGCGACGGTCGAAGTGGAGGCCAGCGCCCCATCGGCCCCCTCGCGCCAAGCCTCACCCATTGATGTCGAAGAGCGTGCGGTCCTGAAGACCATCCGCATGTTCGCCCACGGGCACTATCATAATGCGCCAGTCCTGCCGGCGGCGGCGCTGATTGAGGTCGAAGGCCCGGCCCTGATCATTCGCGACGACACCCAAATCGCCGTGGCACCGGGCTGGCACGCCCGCCGCGAGGCTGACGATCTGATCTGTTTGACAAGGGTCGAAAATGCCCTGGCTGTAAGGCTTGAGTCCAGTCGCCCAGACCCTGTGACCCTGGAACTCTTCAACCGCCGCTTTATGGGTGTGGCTGAGGCCATGGGAGCCGCCCTGGAGCGCACGGCGCATTCGGTGAACATCAAGGAGCGCTTGGATTTTTCCTGTGCCCTGTTCGACGCCGATGGCGGCTTGGTGGCCAATGCGCCGCATATGCCTGTCCATCTGGGATCCATGGGTGCCAGCGTCCGCGCCGTTCGCGACCGTCATCCAACCCTAAGGCCCGGCGATGGCTTCGCCCTGAACAATCCTTATGCCGGCGGCACCCACCTGCCTGACATTACTGTCGTCATGCCGATCTTTGTGGGCGAAGCGCAAAGTCCGACCTTCTATGTGGCGGCAAGAGGACATCACGCCGATGTGGGCGGTGTTCAGCCGGGATCCATGCCGCCCTTCTCCAAAACCCTCGATGAAGAGGGTGTCTTGCTAGACGCCCTGCCGATCCTGCGCGACGGGATCTTTTTGGAGGATGCGGCGCTGGCTGCCTTCCGGGCCGGTCCCTGGCCTGCGCGCGCGCCCCGGCGAAACATAGCCGACCTAAAGGCCCAGGTCGCCGCCTGCCAAGCCGGGGCCATGGCTGTCTCGTCCATGATCGCAGCCTATGGCGGTGAGGTTGTGGCCCGCTATATGGGATTTGTGCAGGACAATGCCGCCGCCTCGGTCCGTAAGGCCCTCGGGCGATTAAGCAATGGCTTTGCCAAGGTTCCTATGGATGGCGGTGGCGAGATCGTGGTGCGAACCACGGTAGATCCAGCCGCCGGTGAGGCCATACTCGACTTCAGAGAGTCAGCTGACCAATTGACGTCGAACTTCAACGCCCCGTCGGCGATTGTCGATGCTGCCGCCCTCTATGTGTTCCGAACCCTGGTGGATGACGACATCCCCCTGAACGCTGGCTGCTTGAAGCCCTTGAAAATCCTGACCCGGCCAGGATCCATGCTCTCGCCCGCCTACCCCGCCGCCGTGGTCGCGGGCAATGTGGAAACCAGCCAGCACGTGGTCGACGCCCTCTATGCGGCCCTTGGAGTCATGGCCAATAGCCAGGGCTCGATGAACAACTTCACCTTCGGCGATGAGGATCGTCAGTATTACGAGACCCTCTGCGGCGGAACTGGCGCGACGGCTGAGCGCGATGGGGAATCGGCCATCCACTCCCACATGACCAATTCCCGCCTGACGGATCCGGAAATTCTGGAACGGCGGTTCCCCGTCCGGGTCGAGGTCTTCGCTCGGAGATGGGGATCAGGGGGTAAGGGAAAAAAAGTCGGGGGCGATGGCGCCGTGCGGACCATCCGCTTCCTGGCCCCCATGGACGCCGCCCTGCTTTCCAGCCGCAGGACCCATGCGCCACAAGGCCTAATGGGCGGAGGTCCGGGTCTTGCAGGTCGTCAATGCTTGATCAAAGCGTCAGGCGAGGTAAAGGAAATGCCCGGATGCTTTTCGCTGTCCGTCGAGGCCGGGGATCGGATCAAGATTGAGACGCCGGGAGGCGGTGGCTTTGGTGCCGCCTCATGACCGCCGAATTTCAGAGGTAGCAGGGTTACATGTCCGCGTTACTCCTCGCCCTCGCCCTGATGATTGATCCGGAACCGGTCGATCAACAGGCTGAGCCACCGCCTGCTGTCGAGGCCCCGCTCGCTCACACTCCAGAGCCGTCCCCGTCCCCGGTGGTTGAGGAGGATATCGCCTATCCACCAGACGCGCCAAAAGACGACTACGGTCTAGTTTCCTGGTGCTATGGCGTGCTCAGCGGCTATCTGGACCTG
>CAITHQ010000227.1 GCA_903892305.1 uncultured Alphaproteobacteria bacterium | reverse complement strand
CTGCGGCTGGTCGCAGCGCAGGGCAGGCACGTCGAGATTTACACGATGGATGAGATCGCTCGCCTGCTGGCGGCATACCCTGCGCTGGCTGCGGCAAAGGCCAGCTTCCCCGGCGCTCAGGTCACGAGGGTGTCAGGGCCGCCTAGAGACCCCTTGCAGGCCATCCCTGACAGCAAGGCTCCGATTGATGACACGATGTTGTTTTGAGGTGCGCCATGGAAAGCTTCAAGAAACGCCAGATGACCATGTGGGAAGCCTTTGGCCTGCCGGAGGTTGTCAGGAGAATCAGGCGGAAGGCGCATGACGCTTTCAAGATCGAGCAGGGAAGGCCGCCTGATGGCCTTGGATACGAAAAAGGCCCGGAGGTAGCTCCGGGCCGAGAAAGGCTTCAGCGAGGCTCTGGAGGCCAAGGGAGATAAACCCAGTGTGTGGGTTGATGCGCAAGATCAAATGCCCGAGCTTCTAAGCCGTGTACCGAGCCCATCGTGAAATGATCTCGGCACCACCTCGCAGTCGCCACCCATTCATCTGTCGCCGCCAAAATAACCGTGCCATCTTTGGGCGCCGTTTCAATCGGTTGCCAGCGCGCAATTAAACGAGGTTCTTTTTTTGGTGGAGCAGGTTGTTCCGCCAGCGTTAAATCAAATTCAATCAAAGCTTTTTTGATTTCTTTTACAACAACATTTCCTACTCCTATCATTTGTAACATTTCTTTTTCTGTTTTCTGAGATAACTCTCCTAAAGTTCTGATGTTTTCCCATTGCAAAGACTGAAATATTTGGTTTCTCAGGTCTTTGCGAAGGTGTGGGATTAGTGACTCAATATTCAAATTTTTAGTATTTTCCAAGGTCTTACTCCGTTTTGTTAGAGGTAAGCTTTAAGCTTCTCAGCCAGCCATGTCTCGTCAATCTTGCCTTCGGCAAGGGCTTGCAGAAGCAGATCGGTCGAGCGAGGCAGGGGGCGCACCCCCATGATCCAGTTGAAGACCGAACGGGTGGTGCAGCCGGTGATGAAGGCCAGATCCTTATGCCGGATCTGATGCTGGTCGAGGAAGGTTTGCAGGTTTCTCATTCGAAGTCCTCGACATCTAGCATTCGGAAAGCGATTCTGCCCATCTTGGGGCGCTTAGCTCTTCGGTTGTGATATGCCCTCAAGCTTTCCCTTTGGAAGCACCCGCAAGATTTGGTGTACCCCTGTCGAAGATCAGCGCCCAGCACTGTCGAGGTGTTGCCGCATTCGCATTCGCAGAGCCACTTGGCTTTTCGTGCGACGTTCAGGCCGACATACGCGACCACCTTCAGGCGTCCGTATTGGTTGCCGACTTCATCTATCGTTAATTTCCCCATTTCGGTGTCCCTTGTGTGTGCAGGCGTAGGTGTCGCCCTGCCGCAGCCTCTTGCCTGTTGTGATGCGGGTCTTGCCGCAAACGCAGACGCACAGGAATGCTGCGCGGCCATTGGGTGCCTTGCCGACATGCTCGAGCACTGTCAGCAGACCGTAGGTCTTGCCTACTTCGTCGGTGCTCATTGGTCGCCCCAATGGTCAGGGTTGTGGTAGGTGTCGTCGGGCTTCTCCTCCGGCCAGAGCCAGAGGATCAGCAGTGTCATCGGGATCCCGAAGATCAGGGCATCTAAGAGCATCTGAGGGCCTCCCGGGCTTGTTCACGGGTGGGATGGTGGGACAGAACCCCGGTAACGGAAAGGGCTCTCCAGTCCCCTGCTGGGCGCTTCTGCACCCAGCCTGCCAGCG
>CAITHQ010000226.1 GCA_903892305.1 uncultured Alphaproteobacteria bacterium | reverse complement strand
GGTACGCGCATGGGGTTTTCAGGAACGGGCCGTATCAAGCGCTCGGACTTTGGAGTCACAGCCATGCTACCCTTCGCCGGTGATGATCTGGACCTCGTGTTCGAAGTCGAGTTCGTGAAGAAATAGGCCCATGACCGAAGTTCCCCTGCCTCGCACCCGCTACGCCACCGTCGCCATCCTCCTGCACTGGGTGATCGCCGCCGGGATTGTGTTTCAGATCTTGCTGGCCTGGCGGATGGAAGACCTGAAGACACCTCTGGGCTTTGCCCTGGTGCAGCTCCACAAGTCTGTGGGGATTACGATCTTGCTCCTAAGCCTTGTCCGCCTGGGCTGGCGATTAGCCAACCCGCCGCCCCCCGAGCCTGAGGGTCTGAAGTCTTGGGAAGGACGGCTCTCAAAGCTAGTTCATCTGGCCTTCTACGTGATCATGATCGGCATGCCCCTGACGGGATGGTTGATGGTGTCTGCGAGCCGGATTGAAATTCCCACCCTGTTGTTTGGCACCATTCCCTGGCCCCATGTGCCCGGGATCGCCCACCTGCCAGAGTCCGCAAAGAGTGTGTGGCGGATGATCGGGGATCGTGGCCACGGTCTGCTGGCCTTTGGAGCCTATCTCCTGCTGGCCCTACATGTGGGCGGCGCCCTGAAGCACCAGCTTTTCGATGCAGCGACGCCGATCCTCGACCGCATGGCACCGGGGGCGAAGGCCGGAAAGTGGTTTGATCTTCGCCTGGTTCTGATCGGCCTAGGTGGCCTGGCGGTCATGGCGGCGGCGGAGCTCTTCCAGCCCAAGTTGCCCGCCAGTGCCCCTCGGTCGGCGGGCATTGTCGATGACGATGACGACGCCGACGCGCTATTGGCTCAGTCCAAGCCCAAGGCAGAGTCTGCAGCGCCAATATTGGTTCCTGTGGCAGAAGCGCCTGCCGCCCCCGCGGTCGCCAAGACCTGGACGGTCGGCAAAGGCTCCGCCCTCGGTTTCTCAACCAGCTGGGGCGGCGAGCCGATCTCTGGCCGGTTTGAAAAGTTCACTGCCGACATCGTCTTTGGGCCAGACGCCCTTAAGGATTCCAAGGTGAGTGTTGCCATTGATCTGGCCTCCGTCGTCACGGGGGACGCTCAGCGTGATCAGTCCTTGCCCAGCGCCGATTGGTTCGACGCGGCGACCCATCCCACCGCCACCTTCACGGCCACCCGGTTCGAGAAGACCGGCGAGGGACGGTTCATCGCCCATGGCAAACTCAGCCTTCGCGGGGTGACCCAGCCCCTCGACCTGCCTTTCAAGTTAAGGATCGAAGGGGACAAGGCCCATATGAGCGGTGTAACCACACTGGACCGAACCGTGTTCGGGGTAGGACAGGGCGAGTGGAAAGCGACCGATCAAATTCCGGCCAAGGTGAAGGTCTCGGCGCAGGTGACCGCGACGGCGAAATAGTCGCTGCTGCGCAGGCCCTGCAGGCGGGGCGACTGGTCCTGATGCCGACGGAAACGGTCTATGGTCTGGCGGGATCTGCCGTTGATCCCCTGGCCGTGGCCGCCATCTTCGCCGCCAAGGGCAGGCCCCAGTTCAACCCTCTGATCAGCCATGTGGCCGACTTGGCTGCGGCTGAGAAGATTGCGGTCTTTTCAGATGTGGCGCGGCGTTTGGCCGTGGCCTTTTGGCCAGGTCCCCTGACCCTGGTCCTGCCCTCTCACGCTCAGTCGCCGGTCTGCGATTTGGCGCGGGCAGGTCTCGACACCGTGGCCGTGCGCGTCCCCAACCACCCGGTGGCCCTGGCTCTGACGCAGGCCTTTGACGGCCCCATTGTCGCCCCGTCCGCCAACCGCTCGGGCCGCCCCAGTCCAACCACCCTGAACCATGCACAAGAGGAAACCGGCGATAAGGCGGCCATGGCCCTCGATGGCGGCCCCTGTCGGATCGGGCTGGAGTCGACGGTGGTCAGTCTGCTGGATAGACCCCGCCTGCTGCGGCCGGGCGCTGTCACCCGCCAGGAGATCGAAGCCCTGATCGGGCCTCTTGCCGAGGCCGAGACAGACGCCAAGCGCTCCCCTGGCCGCATGGCTCGGCATTATGCCCCAAATGCGCCAGTGCGGCTTGAGGCTGATGCCCCAAGGCCCGGTGAGGCCTATCTCGCCTTTGGTCCTTATGCGGCAGGCCCCGGGGTCTGGAATCTCAGCCCCACTAGCGACTTGGCGCAGGCCGCAGCCAACCTGTTCGGCTACCTTCGAGCCGCCGACCTGACCGGTCCGATCGCCATTGCCGTGGCGCCCATTCCAAGGGAAGGTCTGGGCGAAGCTATAGCCGACCGCCTCATGCGATCAGCGGGCTATGTCGGATGAGCAATTGGCGCTAGATTTGGCCCATGACCAAGACCGTTCCCGCTGATGTCATGTCGCGTCTGAAGGCCATCCTCGGCGAGGGGGGCTGGAGCACAGACCCCGCCCGGCTGGCACCTAAGCTGCTGGAGTGGCGTGATCGTTGGACCGGGGTCACGCCGTTGTTAGTCCTGCCCAAGACAACGGCTGAGGTGTCTGCGGTGGTGGGGATTTGCGGGCAAGCCGGGATCGCCATCACCCCTCAGGGCGGCAATACTGGACTGGTTGGTGGCCAGATTCCTCAAGGGGAGATCCTGCTCTCCACCGAACGAATGAGAGCCATTCGCGATCTCGACGCTTTCGATGATGTGATTGTCGCCGAAGCGGGCCTGCCCCTGGCGGCGGTGCACGAGGCGGCCTTGCGCGTCCAGCGCCGCTTTCCCTTAGGCCTTGCCTCTGAAGGCTCCGCGACCGTGGGCGGCGTGGTGTCTACAAATGCTGGCGGCACGGCCGTGCTACGATTTGGTCCAACTCGAGATCTCGTGCTGGGCCTGGAAGCCGTCCTGCCCAATGGCGAAATCTGGAATGGTCTCAAGCGCCTGCGCAAGGACAATACTGGCTATGACCTAAAGCAGCTGCTGATCGGGGCTGAGGGTACGCTTGGGGTGGTTACGGCGGCCTCGCTAAAGCTCTTTCCCCTGCCCGCCAGCAAGGCCACCGCCATGGTGGGGCTCGCCAATCCTCAGGCGGCTATCAACCTGCTGGTCCAGGCCAAGGAGGCGGCGGGTTCTGGGGTTGAGGCCTTTGAGCTCATGGGACGGCGGGGACTAGACTTCGTGCTGAAGAACATCCCAGATCAGCGCGATCCCCTGACGGGAACCCATCCCTGGTATGTCCTGATCGAGCTCGCCGCTGGAACACCCGGCGCAGCGGAAACGGCTATGGAGCGCCTCCTGTCCAAAGCCCTGGAGTCCGGCCTGATCGCCGACGCCGTGGTGGCCCAGACGGTGACACAGGCCAAGGCGCTCTGGTCCTTAAGGGAAAACCAATCCCCCGGTCAGAAGCCAGAAGGTGCCACCTGGAAGCACGACGTCTCGGTGCCGGTCAGCCAGGTGGCGACCTTCATCGATCGGGCATCAGAGGCCATGCTTGCCTTCGCCCCAGGCTGCCGGATCACCGCCTTTGGCCATGTGGGGGATGGCAATATCCACTATGATGTCATTCGTCCGGATGGCGGCGAAGATGCGGTCCACTCTGCCAAGCGGGAAGCTGGATCGCGGATTGTCCATGACATTGTCGCCGATTTGGGCGGCTCGATTTCGGCCGAGCATGGACTGGGCACCATGAAGACCGACGAGGCCCGTCGTTATAAGAGCCCGGTCGAGATTGCGGCCCTAACCGCTATCCGGCAAAGCCTCGATCCCCAGCGGATCATGAACCCCCGCGTCCTCTTCTAGCCCGGCCCCCCCATGATCGTTGTCCTCTCCCCCGCCAAGGCCATGAATTTCGCACCGCCCAAACAGGCCGTGCTGATGACAACCCCCGCCATGGTCGATGACATTGCCACCCTGGCCGAAGTGACCAAAACGCTGTCGGTGCGTCAGCTGAAGTCGATGATGGACCTGTCGGACGCCCTGGCCACCCTCAATCGGGAGCGTTTCCAGGCTTTTGATCCGGCCATGGAAGATGGCCTCCAGGCGGCCTTCGCCTTTAACGGCGATGTCTACAGCGGGCTCAAAGCGCGGGACCTGGACAAGAAGGGCCTGACCTACGCTCAGGATCATGTGCGGATCCTGTCAGGGCTCTACGGGCTCTTGCGGCCCCTGGATGGCATTCAAGCCTATCGTTTGGAGATGGGGACGTCGCTGAAGACCAAGGTGGGCAAGACCCTCTACGCCTTCTGGGGCGACAAGTTGGCCCTGGCCCTCAATGACGCCTTACAGGGTCATAAGGATAAGACCTTGGTCAACGCCGCCTCCCAGGAATACTTCGGCGCGGTGGCCCAGAAGGCCCTTTCTCACCCGGTCATCAACACGCGCTTCCTTGAGGAAAAGGACGGCGAGGCCAAGGTGATCAGCTTTTACGCAAAGCGGGCACGGGGGCTGCTTGCCCGCTACGCCATCGATCACCGGCTGGAAAAAGCCCAGGACCTCAAGGCCTTTGATAGCGACGGCTATGGGTTTGTCCCACACCTTTCCTCCGAGACTGATTGGGTGTTCTCCCGCCCGCAACCGCCCCCCGTCAGCGCAAAGAAGGCCTAGCCAGCATGTCAGTGGATTACGGACTTCAGGGTCATGTGGCGGTGATCACCGGCTCCACCAGCGGCATCGGCCAGGCCCTGGCCCGCGCCCTGGCCGAGCAGGGGGTCAATGTGGTGCTGAACGGCTTTGGCGATCCGGCTCAGATTGAAGCTGATCGGCTGGCCTTGCAGACCGCGACCAATGCCGCCGTCCGCTATCACGGCGCTGACATGACCAAGCCGTCTGAGATTACCGACCTGATCAATTACGCGGTGTCAGAGTTCGGGCGGCTGGACATACTGGTCAATAACGCCGGCCTACAGCATGTGGCGCCGGTGGATGAGTTCCCGGTGGAAAAGTGGGACACGCTGATCGCTGTCATCCTGTCCTCCACCTTCCACGCGTCTCGCGCCGCCATTCCGATCATGAAGGCCCAGGGCCGCGGTCGGATCGTCAATATCGCCTCGGCCCACGGCTTGGTGGCCTCGCCGTTTAAGTCCGCCTATGTGGCCGCCAAGCACGGGGTGGTCGGTTTCACCAAGGCTATTGGCGTCGAGCTGGCCCGCACAGGCATTACCGCCAACGCTATCTGTCCTGGCTATCTCAAGACACCTCTGGTGGAGAAGCAGATCCACGATCAGGCGGCAGCGCGGGGCATACCAGAAGACCGGGTCATCGAAGACGTCATTCTCGCGGCCCAGCCGAACAAGAGCTTCGTCACCTATGAGCAACTGGCGGGCCTCTTGCTCTACCTGGTTTCAGACATGGGCGCCTCAGCCACAGGGGCGGCCATGGTAGTGGACGGCGGCTGGACGGCCGCCTGATCTCCCCAAACATGAACTATCTTTCATGACAAGCTACCTTGCGACAACCACTACCTTGCGATAGATAGTTCCTCACGAAAGAGGAGCGACACATCGTGCCAGAAGCGGTCCAAGTCCAATTGAAGCGGGGGGTGCTCGAGCTATGCGTACTGGCCCTGCTCTCAAAGGCGGACGCCTACGCCTATGATATCGCCAGCCGTTTGGCTGCAGGCATTGATATGGGGGAGGGCACCATCTACCCCCTCATGCGGCGCATGCAGGCCGACGGCCTGGTGGACACCTATTTGGTGGAAAGCTCGGCGGGTCCGCCGCGCAAATATTACAAACTGACCCAGACGGGTCAGAACAGCTTCACCGCCCAGAAGGCTGAATGGCATGCCTTCTCCACGGCCGTGGACGACATTCTTGGAGGGGTGAAATGAGCCGTCAGGCTTTCCTAAACCGGTTGCGGGAGGGCTTGCGCGACATGCCCGCCGGCGCGGCTGATGACATTATCGCAGACTATGAAGCCCACTTCGTCGAAGGCGAGGCCGCAGGGCGGACCGAGGCCGAAGTGGCCGCTGCCCTGGGCGACCCTAGCCGACTGGCCCGGGAGCTTAAGGCCGAGGCCGGGCTCAAACAGTGGGAAGCGCAACGCAACCCCTCCGCAGCTGCTGGTGCGGTCTTTGCGGTCTTAGGCTTGGGTGCCATCGACGTCCTGATCCTGCTACCGATCCTGCTGCCCATTGCCGGTGTCCTATTTGGCCTAGCCATAGCCGGGGTCGCCCTTTTTGGGGTCGGAGGCTTTGTGTTCGCCATCGGCCCCTTTGTGGGGACAGGCCGTGACATCGGCGCGGCCATGTTGGCAGGGGTCGGCGTCATGGCCGGAGGTCTCTCTCTGGGGTCCCTGACGGCGCTCGCCACAATCGGCTTTGTCAACGCCCTGGTCTGGTATGGCCGCTTGCATCTTCGCCTGCTCAAGCCGGCGCTCGAACCTACGGAGGCGCGGTCATGATCCGCACTTTGATCACAATTTCGGTTGTCGGTTTCTTCCTAAGCATTGTCTGCATTGCCGGGGCCATTGGCCTAGCGGGGGGACCTTTCTCGATCCGCGATCGCGCCAAGGGCTTTGTCATGGAGCATTCTGACTGGCATGGCCATAGTCGAAACGGCGACCTCAATGCTGACCTCAGCTTCGGCAAAGGTGGCATTACTATCAGAGCTGATGAGGGCAAGACTGCCACCCGCGACTTCACCTGGCAGGGCGACGATCACCTGGATGTCAGCCCCTCTGCTGACATTGTCTTCACCCAAGGTCCGGTCGCCAAGCTGACCATATTTGGCCCCACGGAGGCCCTCAATAATCTGAGGGTCCACCAGGGTCGGATCGAATATGCCGGCGGCTATGACAATCATGAGGCGCGTTTGAAGATCATCATGACCGCACCCGACATCCAGGCCTTTGATCTGGCGGGGTCTCAGAAGCTGGTCATTGAGAGCTATAATCAAGACAAGCTCAGCCTCGACATCTCTGGCGATGCCCAGGTGTCGGCCAAGGGCTCTGCGAAGAGCCTGCGTCTCGACATCACCGGCGACGGCGAAGCCGATCTCACCGATCTGGCCTTGGATGCTGCCGTCGTCGACATTTCAGGATCGGGCCATGCCAGTCTTGGCCCCAAGGTATCGGCCAAGATCGATGTCTCCGGCGACGGGGTTGTTAAGCTGACCGCCAAGCCAAAAACCCTGACCCAGGATATTTCAGGTTCCGGCCAGGTCAGTCAGCCAGGCCTGCCGGACTGACCCAAAAAGCACGCACTTAAGAAAAGGTCGCATATTTCGGCCCGATAATCGGTTCCAACCTATCGGAACATGCTCTAGGCGGAGGTCAATGGCCTCCGCCCTCCAAATCGCCTTTGACGCCCGCCTCGCCCAGGGGCTGATCCGCCCAGATCCGGCGCAAGCCATGGGTCTGGCGGCCTTGGCGCGTCTGGAGGCTGACCTTGTTGAACCGTCGGGTCTGCTGGCCAGGTTCCGCAAGCCTGAGAGTCGCCGGGGCGTCTATCTCTGGGGACCGGTGGGTCGGGGCAAGTCCATGCTGATGGACCTATTCTTTGAGACCGTGGCGGTCAGGTCGAAGCGCCGCACTCATTTCCACGTCTTTATGGGCGAGATCCATCGCCGGATTGGCGCCTGGCGCAAGGGCGACGCCGACGCTCGAAAGGCGCAGTTTGGTCAGCACAAGGGCGATGACCCGATTCCGCCAGTGGCCGATCTGGTAGCTTCCCAGGCGAAGTTGATCTGCTTTGACGAGTTCCAAGTCACCGACATTGCCGACGCCATGATCCTGGGTCGGCTGTTCGATGCCCTTTTCGCACGGGGTGTCACCCTGGTCGCCACCTCAAACCGTGAACCGGACGCCCTCTATAAGGACGGCATTAACCGCCAGCTCTTCCTGCCCTTTATCGACGCCCTGAAAACCCGGGTTGAGGTGGTAAAGGTGGCAGGCACCCACGACTATCGCCTCGACCGGCTGCGGGCCGCCGGAACCTGGTTCTCACCCAATGACCCGGACAATCAGCGAACCTTTAAGGCCCTGTGGCAGGACATGCTGGGCGGCGAAGATGAGGTGGGCGAAACCCTCGAGGTTCTGGGCCGCAAGATCCACCTGCCCCATGCGGCAGGGGGCTTGTTGAGGGCCAGCTTTGCCAGCCTGTGCTCCGTAGCCCTGGGGCCCAATGACTATGTTGCCCTAGCTTCCCAGTTTCATACGGTCTTTCTCGAAGACCTGCCCAAGCTGACGGCCAACCGGCGGGAGGAAGCCCGGCGTTTGGTGACCTTGATTGATGAGCTCTATGAGGCCCGGACCAAGCTGATTGTCCTGGCAGAGGCTGATCCGACTAAGCTCTATTCCCAGGGCGATGGGGCGTTTGAGTTTGAACGTACCGCCTCGCGGCTTCAGGAAATGAGGTCGGCGGATTGGCTGGCTGACAGGGCGGATTGATCCTCGCTTGCATAATAGCGGCGCAGGAAAAACAGGGTTCCCAAGGCACCAAGGACCGAGGTGAGCAGGGTGACCCTTAAGGGGACGCCAGCGGCGATCAGACCCGCCGCCACCAGACACCCGAGGCCTGAGCCTATGTCATAGGCACCCTCCGTCACCATGTGAAAACGCAAAGGGCAGGGTGATGCCTTGGCCAGGTTGTAGACGGCGGTGGACATGGGCGGGACATAGAGGCTGCCGGCCAGGGCACCGATGGCATTGAGGATCAGCGCCATGGGGATGGTCACGGTCAGACTTCTGGCGATCGTATAGGTGGCGAAAACGGCGAAGGCCAAGGTCGCCGCCTTCGCACCGTGACCCAGGTCCACCAGCTTTCCGAGGATCAGACCGAAAATCGCCCCAACGACCCCGGCAAGGGCTAGAGCACCGCCATAGGCCGTGAAGCTCTCCTTCAGGGTCAGGAAGAGGAACAGCTGCCAGCCGATATAATAGCCAGCGCTGACCCAGCCGTCTGAGACGCAGATGGCAAAACCCATGCGCGAGGCCCAAATGGCTCCGGGCGCCGTCTTGGCAATGGCCACATTGGGGCTGGCCAGAAGGGGTAGGGCGGCAATGGCCTGGACAAGGGCGACACCCCCAAAGGCAGCGACGGGTCCGAGATGTGTAATCCCCCAGCCGCCAAGGATCGGCCCCACGATGGAAACAGCAGAGACCAGGGCTTCTCGAGCGCTGACCTGGTGTCCACGATGCTCAGCGTCGCCGAGGGCGGCGAAGTAGGCGTGATAGGTGGTCCAGTAGAGGGTGTCGCCGGCAGCCGAGACGATGCAGAGGGCGAGCAGCCATCCATCAAGGCCATGGACCCGGGCGAGCAGGGGATATTGTAGGGCCTGGACTAAAGTGCCGAGCATGACCACAGGGCGAAGTCCCCAGGCCTTGCCGAAGATCAGGATAATAGGCCGCAGACAGAACCGCCCGCCCAGAATGGTGGCAAAGGCGCAGAACACCAGGGGCAGGCTAACCCCTGCCTTCAGCAGATAGACGGCGAAAAAGGCTCCCCCGCCGCTGACCGCCAGGGAGTGCATGCCATAGTGAAGGTTCAGCAGGTTGACGGACCTGTTGCCGAGAAAAGCCATAGTGCCTTAGGATGATCGCGCTTCGAGGGCGAGCTCATGCCCCTGCAAACCAGCCAAGCTGATGATGTGTTCGGGAAGGGAGCGGGCCATTGGGATCGGCTCTTTACTTCAGAGGGCCTGGGCCCGCAGGCCCTCCCATTTCCTGTTTGAGGTCGACCATCACATGATCTGGGCTGTTGAGCTGGATGAGGCCCAGGACGGGATATTCCAGGTCAAGAATTGTGAACATCACGGCGCAAACCGCAAAGACGAAGCCATAGGTATGGAGCCCGCTCAGCGCCGTATTTCGCCACATCAGGTGACCTGCTATGGCCGCCGCCAGCAGTGAAAGGCTGAAAAGCAGGGCAAAGATAATCCCGGGTGGGTGATTATTGGTCACCACCATCCGCCGGGTGGTCGCGTCGAACATGGCGTTGATGGGCGGCGCGACAATGTTAAGCAGGCTGGGTGTTTTGGCTTCGACACCCACAGAAAGCAGGCTCCAAATGCGGGCCTGAAGCTTTGTGACCTTGGCCATGTCGTGGTCCCTGCCGTACCGAGTCTTGTCCTCGGGCTTTAACCGCAGGTCGACATAATTCCGGAACGCACTGCGCAGAGCCGGCTGTTGCTCCGCGGGCAGGAAGTCCAGTCTCTGATAGGCCATACCAATGGCATCGGCCTCCTGACGTATGAGGTCCCGACGCACTTCATAGCGCCCCGCTGCACCGTTAAGGGAAAAGGCCAGCAAGAGGCCGAAGATCGAGAATATGGCCCCGTCTACGGCTGAGGTGCCGGAAAGTCCGGTTTCTCCATGCCGTTCATGCCTGCGCCGACCCATCTGAGCCCCCAGCCGCAGGCAAAGGCTCATCCCCGCAAAAAGCAAGATGGCAACAATGAAGGGGAGCAGATCAACCAGGGTCATGGGCGCGTCCTTTCGAAGGCCATCTTAGCACGATGCATCTTACCAGCCTTTCGGCCGCTTTCGCATCAGCCAAGGGCTTACGGCTATCGGCAACCGAGTGCCAACCTAATGGGTCTTACTTTCATCGGTCTGCGGCCTCAACTGCTCCACAAGGGCCTGGGCATAAGGCCGCAGGGCACCCAGATCTCGCACAACGATCTTGAGCTCTCTTACCGCCCAGTCGTCTGTGAGGTCGATTACATCCAGAGCCATGGTCTGGGCGGCGCGCCGGGCGGTGGTCTGCGGCACGATCCCGACCCCGACCCCTTGCTCTACCAGACGGCAGACCGCGTCAAAGCTGCGCAATTGCACCCGCAGGCGCAGGGGCCGACCCCCGCGGGCGGCCTTGTCAGCCAGGAACCTTTGCAGTGAGCTGGCCCGGTCCAGGCCGACAAAATCGCAGGCCAGGACCTCAGAAAACGCGGTGCTGCCCCCCACCGATAGGGGGTGGCCTTTTTGCGCCACCACCACGAACCTGTCGGATCGAAAAGGGATGGCGGTCAGGCCGCCGACATCCACAGTCCCGGCCACTATGCCGATGTCTCCGACCCCCTCGGCAATCAGGCCGACAATCTCGTCCGAGAGCTTTTCCTCTAGATCGACGCTGACCTGGGGATAGGCAGCCAGGAAGGCGCTCAACACTTCTGGCAGGAATTCGGTCAGGGCATTGGTGTTGGCCAGAAGGCGCACTTCACCAGAGAGACCTTGAGCGAAGGCGCCTAGGTCTTCCCGAAGACGGGCGCTCTGGGTGAGGATCGATCTGGCGTGGCGCAAGAGAGTGCGCCCGGCGGCGGTGGGAACCACCCCCTGACGACCGCGGGTCAGCAGGGCGGCACCCAGGGTTTCCTCCATGCCTCGAATCCGCGTCGAGGCGGCTGAGAGGGCCAGGGCGCTGCGTTCGGCCCCCGCGGTGATAGATCCTGCGTCCAGGACATCGCAGAACAGCTTAAGGTCGGTGAGATCAAATCGCATGACTTCGTCTTTCGCGAAGGAAGACTATGATAAAAACCAATTGCGCCGCATGCAAATTTTAGGCGACTTCTCCGAATGCGAAGTCAGGTCGGAAATTTGGCCTGTTTTCGTGTGGTCGTTGACACAGAGACCTCTGAGCTTAAAACCGGTCGCGCTAAGTCTGAACGGAAACCGACATGATTGACGCCGAACGCCCGCTTTCGCCCCACATCCAGGTTTGGCGGTGGCACCTGACCATGTTCACCTCCATTGCCCATCGCGCCAGCGGTGCGGGATTGTATGTAGGTGCCTTGATCTTGGCTGGCTGGGCAGTTGCCCTTGGCGCGGGTCCCGCTGCCTATGACGGCTATATGCACCTGCTGGGTAGCCCGCTTGGCAAGCTTGTTATGTTCCTGCTGACCCTTGGGGTTTTCTATCATCTGGCCAATGGGATCCGGCACCTGATCTGGGATACGGGGAAGGGTCTGGACGTGAAGTCCGCCAATTTTAGCGGCGTGGTTGCCATCGCCTTTGCCATTGTCGCGACCCTGGTCATCTGGGGCATCGCTATCACCACGGGAGCCGCTTAATGGCTAGCTATCGTACCCCCCTCGGACGGGCCCGTGGCCTTGGCGCCGCCCATCATGGGGCTTCGCACTGGCTCGCGGAGCGGGTCAGCGCCATCGCCCTGGTGCCTCTGGTACTGTGGGCCATTTTCGGCGTCCTGCGCCTCGCGACACTGGACTATCAGGGCGCGGTGCTCTGGGTCAGCTCTCCGCTCAATGCCGTCCTGCTGGTTCTACTGACCGCGACGGCCTACTGGCACATGCATGCGGGTATGCGGGTTATTGTGGAGGACTATATCCACAAGACCCTGACCAAGGCGGTCCTGCTGATGCTCAACCTGTCTGTCAGCGTCCTGGTGGGCGTGCTGGCGATTTTCTCCATCCTCAAGGTCGCGCTGGGAGGCGCTCTCTAGGCTCATGTCGACCTATCAGTTCATCGATCATAAGTTTGACGTCGTCGTGGTCGGAGCCGGTGGCTCTGGCCTGCGGGCGGCTCTGGGTTGCGCCGCTGCAGGTCTGAAGACCGCGTGCATCTCCAAGGTTTTCCCAACCCGCTCGCACACGGTTGCGGCCCAGGGCGGGATTTCTGCCAGCCTCGGCAATATGGGCGAGGATGACTGGCGCTGGCATATGTACGACACCGTCAAGGGGTCAGACTGGCTAGGCGACCAGGACGCTATCGAATACCTCTGCCGCAATGCGCCGGCAGCGGTTTATGAGCTCGAGCACTGGGGCGTGCCCTTCTCCCGCACCCCGGACGGCAAGATCTATCAGCGCGCCTTTGGCGGCATGACCCGCAATTTCGGTGAAGCGCCGATCCAGCGCACCTGTGCCGCCGCTGACCGCACTGGCCACGCCATGCTGCATACCATGTATGGCCAGGCCCTGGCGCAGAACACCGAGTTCTTCATCGAGTATTTCGGCCTCGACTTGATCATGGACGAAGGCGTCTGCCGGGGCGTCACCGCCTGGAAGCTGGATGATGGCACCCTTCACCGTTTCCAGGCCCAATTGGTGATCCTGGCCACGGGCGGTTATGGCCGCGCCTACTTCTCGGCCACCAGCGCCCACACTTGCACCGGCGACGGCGGCGGCATGGCCCTGCGGGCTGGCCTGCCCCTCCAGGACATGGAGTTCGTTCAGTTCCATCCCACCGGCATTTACGGCGCCGGCTGCCTGATCACCGAAGGTGCCCGGGGCGAGGGCGGATACCTGACCAATTCTGAGGGTGAGCGCTTCATGGAGCGTTATGCCCCGAGCGTGAAGGACCTTGCCCCCCGGGACATGGTCAGCCGGGCCATGACCATCGAAATCCGTGAAGGCCGCGGCGTGGGTCCCAAGAAGGACCACATCCACCTTCACCTGGACCACCTAGACCCTAAGATCCTGCACCAGCGCCTGCCGGGTATTTCTGAAAGCGCCCGGATCTTCGCTGGCGTGGACGTGACCAAGCAGCCCATCCCGGTCCTGCCCACCGTGCACTATAATATGGGCGGTATCCCCACGAACTTCTATTCCGAAGTGGTGACCAAGGCCGGCAAGGATCCAGACAAGGTCGTGCCCGGCCTTATGGCTGTGGGCGAGGCGGCTTGCGTCTCGGTGCACGGTGCCAACCGCCTGGGCTCCAACTCCCTGATCGATCTGGTGGTGTTTGGACGCTCGGCCGCCCTGCGCGCCGCCGACACCATTAAGGCCGGGGCAACCCAGCCCGAGCTAAAGCCATCCATGACCGACGGCCACCTGGCCCGGTTCGACAAGCTGCGCAATGCCAATGGCGGTACCACAACCGCAGACCTTCGGCTGGAAATGCAGCAAGTCATGCAGGAAGACGCTGCCGTGTTCCGGACCTCGGAAAGCCTCGCCAATGGCGTCCAGCGTATGCAAGCGGTTCAGGCCAAGCGGACGGATCTCAAGGTCAGCGACCGCGGCATGATCTGGAATACCGACCTGGTTGAGACCCTGGAGTTCGAAAACCTGGTGGTCCAGGCCATGGTCACAGTGACCAGTGCCCACAACCGCACGGAAAGCCGCGGGGCCCATGCCCACGAGGACTTCCCCGATCGCGACGACAAGACCTGGATGAAGCACACCCTGTCCTGGCTCGATGACAAGACCGGCAAGGTGAAGTTCGATTATCGCCCGGTGCACGACTACACCATGACCAACGACATCGCTTACATCCCGCCCAAGGCGCGGGTGTACTAGGCTAGCGGATCTCCAAGGAAATCGTCTGATGGTTCAACTCGCCCTGCCGAAGAATTCCCGCGTCCAGAAGGGCCGCCACCACCCGGCGCCCGCTGGGGCGACCAAGGTCAAGACCTTCAAGGTCTATCGCTATGATCCCGAGACCTCGGAAAATCCCCGTTGGGACACCTATGACGTCGATGTCGACGCCTGCGGCCCTATGGTTCTGGACGTCCTGATCCATATCAAGAACACTATGGATCCGACCCTGGCCTTCCGCCGGTCCTGTCGGGAAGGGGTCTGCGGGTCCTGCGCCATGAATGTGGGTGGCCGCAACACCCTGGCCTGCACCCATGGCCATACAGAAACCCCTGGTGCTGACTGCCAGATCTCGCCCCTGCCCTCGATGCCAGTGTTGAAGGACCTGATTCCAGACCTTAGCCACTTTTACGCCCAATACGCCTCAATAGAGCCCTGGCTGCACACCACCTCGCCAGAGCCCCAGGGGGAGTGGCTACAGAGCCCTGAAGACCGCGAAAAGATCGACGGCTTATATGAATGTATCCTCTGCGCCTGCTGCACCACCTCGTGCCCCAGCTATTGGTGGAATGGCGAAAAGTATCTGGGTCCTGCCACCTTGCTGCATGCCTATCGCTGGCTGATCGACAGCCGCGACGAGGCCACTGGCGACCGGCTGGACGCTCTGGAAGATCCCTTCAAGCTCTATCGCTGCCACACGATTATGAACTGCGCTCAGGTCTGCCCCAAGGGCCTGAACCCGGCCAAGGCTATTGCTGAGGTCAAGAAGATGCTGGCCGATCGTATCGTCTGATATCCGAACGCCGTTCGGTAAGTTGACGGGTCCGTCATTTTTGCGCATGGGAAGCATATGAGCGAAAAGCCATCCCATATCGTCATCATCGGCGCCGGCCATGCCGGCGGCACGGCGGCGGCTCTTTTGCGTCAATATGATTTCCAGGGCCCGATCACCCTTATCGGCGAAGAACCCATTCCGCCCTATCAGCGGCCACCCCTGTCCAAGGCCTGGCTGAAGGGGGAAGCGGACGCTGACTCCCTGGCGCTGAAACCCCTGGAGTTCTACGCCCAGAACAAGATCGACTTCCGTCCCAATGTCCGGGTGACGGCGATAGATCGTCAGGCCAAGGGTCTGACCTTGTCGGATGGCACATCCCTGTCCTACGACATTGCGATCCTGGCTACCGGTGCCCGGCCAATCCGCCTTTCCATTCCCGGCGCTGACCTCGACGGCGTGCTGGAACTGCGCACCGCTGCAGATGCAGAGGCCCTAAAGGCGTCCCTAGGCCCTGGAAAGACGGTCGCTATCGTCGGCGGGGGATATATCGGCTTGGAGGCGGCAGCTTCGGCAAGGTCGCTGGGTGCCAATGTCATTATCCTCGAGCGTGAGGCGCGCATTTTGGCCCGGGTGGCCTGCGAGACGCTCTCGACCTTCTTCCAAACCTATCACGAGGCCAAGGGCGTCAAGTTCGAGCTAGGGGCCAGCGCTACAGGCTTTGCTGGCAATGAGGGCAAGGTCACGGGCGTCACCTTAGCTGACGGGCGGATCCTTGCTTGTGACCTCGTCCTGGTGGGCGTGGGCGTTGCGCCCAATGAGGAATTAGCCAAGGCGGCGGGTCTCGACTGCGCCCGCGGCGTTGTGGTCAATCTGGAAGCCCGCACCTCCGACACCAGCATTTTCGCCATAGGCGATGTCGCCCAACGACCCATGCCGATCTACGAAAACCGCATGTTCCGGATGGAGAGCGTTCCCAACGCTTTGGAACAGGCCAAACAGGCAGCCTGCGCTATTACCGGCCGCCCGGCACCTGCGGGCGAGACGCCCTGGCAGTGGTCAGATCAGTATGATCTCAAGCTACAAATCGCCGGCTATCCCTTTGACGCCGACCAGATTCTGGTGCGCGGCGATCCGACCAGCAATAAGTTCGCCATCTTCCACCTAAAGGGTGATCAATTGCAGTCGGTGGAAGCCATCAACTCGCCGCCAGAATTTATGATGGGTCGGCAACTGATCGGAAACCGCAAGCCTGTAAACGCATCCAGGCTTGCAGACACATCCATTTCTATGAAAGAGGTCGCTGCTTAAAGGCGGCATGAGGGAGCCAATGGCCAAGATTACTTATATTGAGCACAACGGTGCTGAGCACGTCCTGGACGTCAAGACCGGCCTTTCCGTAATGGAAGGCGCTGTAAAGAACAACGTCCCGGGCATTGACGCTGATTGCGGTGGGGCCTGTGCCTGCGCCACATGCCACGTCTATGTGGACGACGCTTGGCTCGCCAAGACCGGCGACAAGTCCGCCATGGAAGAATCCATGCTCGACTTCGCTGAAAACGTTGAACCCAACAGCCGCCTCGCTTGCCAGATCAAGATGACAGACGCCCTTGATGGTCTGGTTGTCCGCCTGCCGGAAAGCCAGCACTAACGAGGCCTCGTGGCGCTGCGGGATTGACAAGATCCTGCGGCGCGACAGCCATGAGATCGCCGGAATTCCAAGCACGCCTTGAACCCAGAAGCGTGGTCCTAGGTGTATGAAATCCCGCCCCTCCTGTCGTTTGAAGCGATCCCTGGCGATGTCCGGGCGTATTTGGCTGGGATCGGCGCAGTTTTCGCCGACTTGGGCGATGGGGAATTTGGATGCCGCGGCCTAGGCTTTCGATGCGGCGCTCATAGGTACTTCATAAAATTTGCCGTCAATGATCGAGGTTTGGCGACTCAGCAAAGAGCCATGGCCGTTCATGCAAGGGTTCAGCACCCCACCCTCATACCGCTGATCCAAGTGCTTGACGGCGACTTAGGGCCAATTCTGGTCTATCCCTGGGTGGACGCCGCCCCTTTGAGGCGCTCCATGCAAATGGCGGCAGCGCCCCTTCCGGAGGTGCTCAGGGCGATCGGCGACATTGTCGACGTCCACAGGGCCATAGAGGCTGCAGGATTTGTCTCCATCGACCTTTACGATGGTAATCTGCTCTACAGCGATCAGATATGGTTGATCGATGTGGACGAGTATCAGCCTCAGCCCTTCGTCTTGGATGGGCCCAGAACCCTTGGCTCGACCCGCTTCATGGCACCTGAGGAATTTCAGCAAGGGGCCAGCTTGGATTCCAGAACCATGGTCTTTCAGCTGGCGCGCGCTATAGCGATTCTCCTTGATCCGCCTTCTGGCGAAGTCCTTGATCGCTGTCCGTCGCTCAGCTCAATCATCGCCAAGGCGACGTCAGCTGATCCTGTGCACCGATACCAAACCGTCGCCGCCATGGCAGCGGTCCTTGGTGAGGCGCTTAAGCACATAGCCGATAGCTAGGCCTAGAAGCTCAATTCCGGGTGGCCAGCCGCCCCCTGTGCGCTTTCTGGCAGGTGACAGGTAAAGGCCGCTCCGGCCCCCGGCGCACTTTCCAGGGCGACCCAGCCGCCATGCAGTTCGACCATGGCTTTCACCAGGGCCAAACCCAGGCCTGGCCCGCCTCGTTCACGCCCGATAAACCGGTCGAAGATATGAGCCTGCACATTATAGGGAATACCCCGCCCAGTATCTGTGACCTTCAGCTGAACTTCGCCCTCTGTGCGGTCGGCGCTTAAGGTGACAAGACCACCGGCTGGCGTCTGACGCAGGGCGTTTTCCGTGAGATGGTCAAGGATCTGGCCCAGTCGTTTTGCATCGCCGCGTATCAGGCCCATTTCAATGGTCGGCGCAATGCAGAGGCTGATCCCGGCCTCTTCAGCATCAGGTGCCCATCTGGCCTGACTTTCGCGGAGCAATTGACCCACATCGACGTCCTCGAGGTCCAGGGCCATTTCGTCGGCGTCGATCTGAGCCATGTCGAGCACGTCATTAATAGAGCGGGCCAACTGAATCGCGGCCTGACGCACAGCCCCGGCATGACCCCGAGCTCGGGCGGAGATCTCACTGCCAGACCGTTCCAGAAGTTCGGAATAGCCGATAATGGTGGTGAGTGGCGTTCGCAGCTCATAGGAGACATTGCCCACAAAATCCCGCTTCAGCCGCTCGGCCTCAGCCAGGGCCGAGGACCGGTCAGCGAGAGCGCTTTCCAGCTTGCGGGCGTCTGTGACATCACCAAAGGCGATCAGGGTTGCGCCATCGGGCAGGGGGCGCGACTGATAGACAATAATCCGGCTGTCAGAAGTTTTCGCCTCGCCGGACATGGGTGCCCTGGCTTGGGGATCGGTGTCGGCGACGCGGCCCTTGAGCTCCCGCCAGAAGACGGGATCGTGTAGCCGTGGGATGCAGAGTTCAACCACGCCTTCAAAGTCATGGGCCAAGCCAATCTGCTGTTCGGTAATGTTCCAGAACCGCTCAAAGGCTTCATTGTGCAGGCGTAAACGTCCATCGGACCCGAACACCGCCACCGCATCATTGAGCTTGTCCAGAGTGGCCTGCTGAACCTGTATCAGGGCGTTATATTGCGCCTTCAGGCGTAGTTCTCCGGTGATATCAGAGAAGAGCAGGACAACCCCGCCCAAGGGGTGCGGCTGGCGCACAACCTTCAGGGTACGTCCATCGGGTATGCTCCAAAGATCGTCAGGAGAGGACCCCAGGCTCTCATAGCGGTCCAGCTCAGAGGCCTTCCATTTGGTATAGTCGGCCGTCTCGGGCAGACGCCGACGTTGCCGCAGGCGGTCAAGGACTTCACCATGGGTGGGACGTTCCGCCAGCCAGGCCGGCTCTAGACCCCAGAGTTCTGCAAACGCAGTATTGTGAAAACTCAGCCGTTTGGTTTGGGAGAAGATCGCCACCGCATCGGCAATGTGGTTGAGGGTCTCATCGTGGGCCTCAACATTCTTCTTGAGCGCCTCGCGGAGTTCTTCGGTTTCCGAAACGTCATCGGTCCAAACGCCAACCCCGCCGCCTTCGAGGGGGAGGGCGGTGATCCGTAGAGCCCGCCGCCGACCCTCAAAGCTGATCCAACGCACCGCCTCGCGCTTTTGCCCAAGATTGGCGGCTTCGCTGGCCAGGGCATCTGCGGCCTTATCTATGCTGGCATTGCGCTGAGCCGCTTCATCCAGGCTGGCGGCTTCGACG